>DBFNNF010000308.1:0-6635 GCA_048407585.1 Lactobacillus johnsonii
ATAAAGAATAATAAAACTAACCATTTTATAAGTCTATTATTTTTAAGATTACCTTAATGAAAGACTCTATATTTGAATGAGAAGTGTTAAGCTCATCAAACTCCTTCTTATGTTCTAATACACTTATCATAAAATAATCAAACATACTACCAGTAACAACTCTTAATGCCTCTTCACTCAAGAGATTTCTTAAAGGAGTATCTCGAGTAAGATGAATAGTACTAAAGTCTAAACTACTTGCATAACGAGAGATATTAATACATAAAGAAGTTAGAACAATATTTTCAGGATCTGCGTACCTTTTTACTAAGTCTTCAGTTAAAACTAGTGGAAGTAAAGTCCCGTCACAAAATTTTACAAGCGAAAATAATGTAAAAGGGATACAAAACATATTTCCACTATCTGGTTCTCTATAAATTTGATTAGGAAGTGGAAAATAAGCTAACCCTTGAGGGCTTAAACAGCCTGAAAATACAAACTTGTTAATTTTTTTACTATAATCAAGCTCTAAGTAAACATACTTATACTTATCGTGATTAGTTTCATACCAACCACTTTTAGCTAAAGTGTTTATGTCTGTCATTTTGTATATATTGTTTTAAAAGTATAATTCTTTCAATTATTTTGTTGTGATTAAATGCCCATTTATAGTTGTTTAATTTTCTTATATCAATCCATTTAACCTCTTCAACTTCATTATCTTCGCCTCCAATAGGTTTAACTTGAGAAAGTAATTTATAAGGTACTAAAGCAGTATATCTAAGAGTAATATTTTGCTTATTAGCCTTTGGACTTGTTTCAACCTCTACAAATTTAGGAACTTCAGGAGTAATTACATATCCTGTTTCTTCCATAATTTCTCTGCAAACGGCATCTTCTCCAGTTTCATCAAAGTCTATATAACCACAAGGACAATTCCAATATCCTTGAAAATCAGGAGTTCCAGTACCACGTTTATTTGCTAAAATACATAAGTTTCCAAATTTATCTCTAGAAAATAGAAACATAGCAACTGCACAAGACCTCGAAATCCAGTATTTTTGATTATCTTCTTTTGAAGTTACTTGAAAATTTTTCATTATTTGCAATTTTTATTATTTTGTGCCTCCGTGAGGATTCGAACCTCATTAGTCTGAGACGCGAAATTTACAGTTTCGTGCAGATCTCCAACTCTGCTGCGTGGGCATACCTTTTTTAATTCCAGTTGCCTTTAATATGAGTCTCTTTAAGAGGTGGAATTAGTAAATAAAGTCCATATTTTAAAAGTCTAATATCCCAAGGATATAAAGAAATTACAAATGTACCTTTACGCTCTGTTGATTTAAAGTACCAACGTAATCCCTCTCTATGACTATAAACAACATGTTGAATAAAATTTTTCATTTAAGAGTTATAATCTTTAATCTGTCAGGTAAAATAGTTTCTTTACATGCATATTCAGTTCCTTCAACAAACTTTCTGCGATAGATTATTTCAAGATTAAGAGTATTAACTTCAAGAATTACACAAGAATTACTATTACCATATAACGCTTTCTTCCATTTAGCAATTCCTTCTAAATCAGTCATATAAACTAACTTCTCAGTTGGATTATCATTTTTACAATGAGTACACTGAGAACCAATATCTGGAATAAGTCCTTTATCTAAAATACTATCTAAATTTTCTTTTAAGATTATATGATAAAGAATTCTACATTCGTCTCTTTTTGGGAATTTCTGTACCATTTTCAACAGCATTTAACCAATCATGTTTATATTGAACTGCTTCTTGAACATGTTCTAATAATTCCTGTTTTTGATAATTTTTAAACAATCTTAAGATATTCTCTCTACCTACAGGATTTGCAGATTGACTTGCAAATAATGGAAGTTTCTTTCCCTCATCAATACAACGATTTACAATATATTTAGCTATATCATAACCGCTTTCTTCTTCTCCTAAATCGTGATCAAGACAAATTGCATCAGGCCAGTCTTTTTCAAGAAATTGTATTGCTTCTTGATAAGTTTGCGCCCATATTACAAAACAGTTTCGACCGATAGGACTAAAATTTAACCAATCATTCTCAAGAGGATTACGAGCATCGTCCACCCAAAGTAATGTTTTCATTTTTATTAATCCGCTAAGTTCATTGCTTTTACAATTGCCGCTCCTAAGCATTCCCGATAATTATGGTATCTTTCAGAAGAAGCATAACACGGCTCTGTATCTCGCCTATTAATTCTATAAATAGAGTATGCATATCCATTAGGATGCCATCCGATTTCTACATGTAAAGACTCTTTATCTCTTAGTTCATCCAGAATATCATGTAAACCTGTATTTTTCATAATTATATAAGATTTAATGCTCTTATAATTCCAGCTTCTAAACAATCTAGATAACTAGTATATACTTCAGAGAAAGTATCATATGGTTCATCCTCTTGAGAATCAATTTTATAAATAACAAACATCCAACCATGAGGATACCATTGTATCTCTACATGTAGGAATTTTTTCTCCCGCAGCCAATCCAAAATATCATATAAACTAGAAGAGTTATTATATAATGGAATCTTTTTATTAGCTAACTTTTTAATTTGGTCATTAATCATTTTATAATTCTTTAGTATTTCCACAACTAATACACTTACTGTATGTAGTACAAGCTAAGTTTGACATTCCAACAGAAAGTAAAGTTGAAAAGATTCTAGCTACACCAGAAGCTCCATATGCATCCTCCGTCCAAATTATATGAACTGTTTCTTTGTCACATTCTGGGCAATATGTTTTAATAGTCTTCATTTAGATTACAATGACATTTAGGATTATGAACAACTGCTACACCATGACCTTTAGTAAAACTAATATAATCATGTCCTTCAAACTTAAATTTATGTGCAGTACCAATATAGTATCCATCTTCAGATCTTATAGTTTCTGACTTAGGATCAATTACAGCATTACAACTAACTGTAATTAAACAAATTAGACAAAGTAAAAATTTCATATTTTTATTTCTTAAACCAGTTAATTATTTTATCAACTGAATCTTTAACTACATTTCGATAAAAACATAAATTAAAAAGTTTGAAACACTCTTTAAAGGTATTAGGATTTGAAGGATATCTGTACCAAAGTTCAGGTTTACTTGCATTTTCTATAGTTATATCAAGTTTAGCATTGCATCTAATAGATTCTGTATTAACTTCTTTTAAAAACTTATAGAAAATTTGTTTATCTTCTGTAGAACCAAAAGTATTAAGATGATCTATAAAAGCGCCTACTTTGACAAGTCTTATCTTAAGACTTTCATAATACATAACTGTTATTAGTTCATATAAAGCTATGAATATTATAATAAATACAATTAACATTATTGTAAGGATTTAATAATTTCTACTGCAACTTTGCCATCATATCTTCCTTTATATTCTTCTGAAAGATATTTCATAATTTTTGACATATTGTTACCTGCAGTTAATTGTGAACCAATAAGTGCAGTTAATTCCTCCTTAGTAAGAGGTTGAGGTAAATAACTCTCAAGGAAAGCATTTTCTTCGTTTAGGGTATTAAGTTGATCAACTCTATCCACCGAACATTCACTAATAGTCTGTTTATTATCTTTATACATTTTCTGTATAACATCCATAACCTGACTACAAGAAGGATCTTTACTAATCTGTTCACACTCTCCAATGATAGTATTTAACAAATTATAAATTACCTTATTATCTCGCTTAATCTGCTTAAGCTCTTTTAATTTCTTTAATGTCACCATATTTTTTAATTCTTGCAATATTATTAATTCCAGCCATATGATGGTTACAACAATCCACTGAAAATTTTCAGTAATATTTTCTATGTAATAACTCCATGCGGGACCAATTACAATGGCATTTCTATTACTTTGATCAACAAATATAAATATTTGAGCATCTGTAAATGCTTGTCCATCTAATCTACAGGTTGTATCAGAAAAAGTTTGAGTAAAGGAAATAACGCTGTCATATTGAAACGATGCCCATTTATATTCTTCTAATAGTTCTTTACAAAATTCTTTAAAAGTCATTATTTCATTAACTTACTGCCCCTTGGAGCACATTTTTCACAATAAGGACATATCCACCCTGTACTTAAATATTTAGCAGGTTTTCCACAACTTATACATGTATGATAAGAAATATCTTCATACTTATTAATTATAGTCTGTATTTCTTCTGGAGCTCCTGCATCATACCAACGAAGAGAACCATACTTCTCTTTAATCTGCATAATTCTATAATTATATAAATAATTATGCTTTTTAAGAGCTTGTTTTATTTCTTTACACATTTGAATGCCAAATGCTTTTCTCCAACCAATTGGCATACTATTAAGTTCTGTATAAGTTGGAATAAAACAAATTTTAGGAATTATATTTTCGTAAATATAGTTTAGAATAGTATAGATCTTGACACTTTTGGTATCAGCTACAAATTCTAACTTCTTATAACTAAATCCATAATTAGTATTAGTAACTTCCTTTTTATGTATATGATAATATAAAACAGGTATATTATTGAAGGTTGATTTACTTACAGTAATTCCTGAAATCTTAAAATTATCACCCACATACTTTTGTATATTGAAATCATAAGGTTCTTTCAATATATCACTATAAAATCTTAAAATAGTATTATTACGTATAAGCCTTGCTTTAAAATTGTATTTATCCTTGAAGATTACTTGCTTTGTAATAGTAGTACATTCTTGAGGATCTTTATAAAACTTATAAGCTAAACTGATATCATAATAAGACTTACTATAGTATTTGTATACTAAATTAGACATCCATCTTATATAAACTGTATGTTCATCTGAAAATCTATTTCTTGGATATAAGAATGGGAATCTTATGCACAAATATATTGCATTAAAAATTTTGGATAAGGATTTCATGTTTTTAAAATTTATTAGAGTGGGTAATTACTTTTTATAACGATACTTTCTAGTACTATTTTTATTTCTGGAGCCAAAATGTTCTGTCATAGCATGATGATTAGGACATAAAACCTGAAGATTTTGCTCTTTATTATTAGTTGCATCTCCATCTATATGATGAATTTGCAAAATAGATAATCCAGTATAAGGATTAATAAAATTGCATCCACACCCTGGAATTTCACAAGTATAATTAGTCTTATCTAATAAATATTTTCTTATATGATTTGAAAGACCATCTGTACCAGACATTCCTGTTTCTTTCCCGTCTTTCCACCTTTGAATATACTCCTTATATTTAAATTCAACTTGACAAATAATACTACAATATTTATTTCTTGCAAAAATTTCCTTTCCACAATTTAAGCATTTACTAGTTGCATTTTTGACATATTTACCACTAGTTATAGCACCTCTTTTTATATTTGTATAACTAGTTGCACAAGAGTGAGAACAGAAGTTATTTTCTCTTTGATTTCAAGGAATAGGTTTTTTACATTTTTTACACAATTTAGGATTTTTTATATAATCTGTTTTAGTAAATCGTGTAAAAACAGGAATTTTTAGTCCTTCCTTAACTCCTCAAACTCTTAAATATTTTCTATTATAAGTATTATCGTGAATTTCTAATTTTTTACAAATTTCATATAAACTTTTACTACTAATTCACGCAAGTTTAATTTGTCTATCTGAAAGTTCTTTAATAGTTTTCATCAATATTCATTATTCACTTTAGAGCGTCGTAAGAGATTCAAACTCTCCCCTTTAGATTGGAAGTCTAATATGCTATCACTAACACCAACGACGCAAACCATTAATATTTATTCTAGCATCATTTCTCTAACTCTTTGTTGATATACAGAAATAATATAAGAAATTTCTCTTCTATGAGGACTATGCCCCCAACGAGTAGCTTTATCTAATTTAAAGATAATATTCCACTTTACCTTTTCGCTCCAATTCAAAACACATTTCTTTGAATTTCAGTTTGAATAGATTCAGCACAAGCTTCTAATTTCTTTAAATCATTATTACATATTGATAACCAAAGTTTTCTTTCTTCTGTCATTTAGAACTAAGTTTTACTTTTCGCAAAGCAATTTCTTGACAATCCTGAATAAACATTGCAATTTTATCCTTATATTCCCATTCCCAAATATAATCTAAACGATCTATTTTAAAAAACAAGTAAGCCATTACTTCCTCACTCCATGCTTTAAACGCAACATATTGAGAAAGTTTTTGAACAGATTCTGCACATTTTCTTAGTTTACGTAATTCATTTTCATACATAGACCTGTACAGCTTTTCAATTTTGTTCATTTTAGTATTTTTATTTTAAGGATTATATAGATTATTCCAGTTATCATTAACGATTCAAATAAATATCCAAGAGAAATTAAACTACCTAAAGCCGCTAATACCCAAACTAATACAGCTGTAGTTAAATGCCGAATATCATCAATTCCATTCTTAAATATTATACCTGCGCCAATAAAACCAACACCAGAAGCAATTTGTGCAGCAACTCTAGACGGATCTCCACCTATTTTAATTGAGATATATGTAAAAACAAAAGAACCTAACATAATTAATATACAGGTTCTAATTCCAATTATTTTAGATTTAAATTGTCGTTCATATCCTATAAGAGCTCCACATACCAAA
>DBFNNF010000309.1:0-2636 GCA_048407585.1 Lactobacillus johnsonii
ACAAAAAACCTACAAGAGCAAGAAGGCCCTTGTAGGTTCTAAATAACAGTTTTATTTCTTAAAAGCATGAACGCCATAAACAAATAAATAAATTCCAACTTCAATGATCGAAATAAAGAAAGTGACTGGTAGATTAGTTACGTATCCTAAAACTAAACCTGCCCAAACTCCAAACAAGGCGATCCCGACTGACCAACATAACATAGCAGGAATTGTCTTACCTAAGTAGCGAGCACTTGAAGATGGCAAAGTTAATAAAATAAAGACTAATAATGATCCGACAACTTGTGCACCAATTGAAACAGCTAAAGCCAAAGCAATTAAAAATACTACTGAAACTAAGCTTGTATTAATATGATGGCTAACTGCCCCTACATGATCAAATGAATCATAGTTTAATTGTCTTAAAACCAAGAAAATTATTGCTAATACAAAGAGAGAAAGAACAACTAGTTGAATAACGCCGTCTCTATCAACTCCAATAATTGAACCAAACAAGATGTTAGTCGCATATCGACTATTACCACCAGCAATAGCTAAAAATAGCACACCTAAACCAATAAACAAGGCTGAAATCGCACTAATTGCGGATTCCTTCTGATCACTTCTCATGGATAATTCGCCAACACTGATTGAGCCTAGCAAAGTGAAAAGAACCATGCCCCATAGTGGAACCCAACCAATCCAAACCGCAAAAGCAGCTCCGGCAAAACCAATTTCTGATAGAGTGTGAGCTAAGAATGAAAAACTTCTTGCTACAACATATACACCCACTATTCCACAGGTAATAGCAATAAAAGTACTGGCTAGAAATGCATAGCGCATAAAATCATATGCAAACATTATTCTTCACCCACCTCCTCAGTTAAGTCCTTAATTTTACCAGCAACTAGGCCTTTATCTTTAAATAAAAGATAATCTTTCATGTATTTCTTAGCTAGAGGAATGTCATGAGTTGTAAACAAAACAGTCATTGCATGTTTTTCATTTAAGTGCTTAATCAATGACATTAACTCTTCCTTAGCAACTGGATCTAAACTAGCTGTTGCCTCGTCCAAAATAATAAAGTCTGGCTTATCTAATAAAGCTTGAGCTAGATATGCACGCTGCTTTTGTCCTCCGGAAGCTTCGCCCATCCTAGTATTTTGAATATCTAGTAAATGGGTCTCTTTTAAAATCTGATTTACTCTTGCCTTTACCCGAGCGTTCTTAAATAAAGGAGTATTAAGTTCTACAAAGGCCCGAATTGAGAGGGGGTAATCAGCATCTAGATTTCTAAACTGTGGTACATACCCCACTTTGGTATCTGGCGCAAATTTAAATGATCCTGTCGTTGGTTGCAGCATTCCCATCAAAATTCTAATCAAAGTTGTTTTTCCTGTACCATTTGCACCAAGTAGAGCTGTCATTGACCCCTTAGATAAAGTAAAATTTAAGTCTTTAAAAATTACCTTATCCTCAAATTTCATCCCCAGGTCTTTAACTGTTAATATATCAGTCATCTCACTCCTCCTCTTCTAATAAACCAATCCTATTTAATTATTTTGAATATCAGCTAGTTTTTGATAATTTTCTTTCATCCAAGCTAAGTAAGTAGTGTTATTAGGAATAGTTTCCCGAACATTTAAAACTGGAACATTGTTCTTTTTTGCGAGTTTAACAAAAGCATTAACTGTTGAGCTACTTGCCTGAGTATTATTAACAAAAAAGGCAATCTTCTTTTGTTTAATAGCATTATTCATTTCGTTAATTGTCTTAGGGCTAGGATCTGTACCATTTTCAATGGCTTCTTCAAATTTCTTGTCGCCTATTTTATAACCAGCTTCTTGTAAAGCGTAGTCAAAGACCGGTTCACTAACAAAAACTGTTTTTTGATCACCCTTATTAGTCTTAGCTAGCTGTTTGATTTTGTCGATCTTGGCTAAGTATTTTTCGCCATTTTCCTTAAAATAAGCGGCATGCTTCTTATCTAACTTAGATAAGCGCTTAACCAAATAATCAACATACTTAGTTGGCATATCTAAATTGTACCAAATATGTGGATTATCCCCGCTCTTTAGTCCCATCAAGTCTTCCCCAACTAAGACAGGCTTTTTATCAACAGATTTCGCTAACTTATTCATCCATGAATCATAACCTAGCCCATTTGCAACGATAATATTTGCCTGAGCTACCTTTTTAGCATCTGCTGTTGTTGGATCAAAATCGTGTGGATCGACACTACTTTTATCAATGATTGCGGTTGCTGTTCCATATTTTCCAACAATATTTTTAGCAATATCTGAATAGACATTAGTTGTAGTAACTATAGAAATTTTATCTGATTGTTTGGCAGAATTTTGCTTATTCGAACATCCTACCGTTATCAATGATACAAGCGTCACTAAACCCATAATAGAAATAAATTTTGTAATTTTAGATTTAAAATTTTGCATATATATATCCTCCTGTGCAAAACAAAAAAGCATTAAGTTAGAAAATTCAGCATAAGTTCTAACTTAAAGTTAGACTAAGCTAAATTTTTTATTATGTCAACATTTTTCTAGATAGACAAATAGCACCAAGACGTCTCAGACTTGATGCTATCAATAAGTGTAAATAATAAAAAATTTTGGTGAATTTTTAATGTAATGCTT
>DBFNNF010000310.1:0-3922 GCA_048407585.1 Lactobacillus johnsonii
GAACAAAAGATATAAATATTTATTTTCTTCATAACCCGGCATAGTTCATCTAATATGTCATTGCTGAACCCATTGGTCATATATTCTATTTCTGCGTGCCACTTTCGGTTTTTATAGCCAAAGGCTCCACCCCCCCACCTTCTGTCTTAACAATATATGGGGGATCAGTTACAACCAAATCAACTGAATTTTCAGGTAGATTTTTTAACACCTCTACACAATCGTCATTAAAAATATTAATTTTGTTAGTATTCATTGTTATCCTTTCAATTTTTTCAATAAAAAAAGGATCAATATTGATCCTTCTTTTCTTTATTTTCTATTCCTAACTTTCGTCCTATCTGTTCAACAACATCAACAGTAACAGCATTTCCAGCCTGTTTGTATAATTGCGAATTGCTTATACCTGCTTTTTTAGCTTTCTCAAATTGTTCATCTGTAAATCCTTGAAGTCGCCAGCATTCTTTAGGCGTAAGTTTTCTGATAGCCAAAGTATGGTCACTTTCAATTAAAACGCCATGCCGATCTTGACTAGTTAAAGTAAATGTTGGATCTTCACAATTTTTAAAACGCCGTCCATTCTGACGTTTATTAATCCTATCTGGTGTTAAACAAGGCCTATATGCAATTTTAGGGATATTTCCACTTCCACCAGCCGCTTTCAGAGTAGCTGCAATACTATTTTTACTAAATACATTTTGTTCAAAATGCCACCCGTTTTTAGTAAGACCTTTCAGTGGTCTTTCGACTAAAACTTTAGGTTCTAACCCTCCACCTTGTGCGGTATTAAGTGTTGGCGATAATCCATTAGTGCTATATATTCTTCCTCTTTGTGAATTGTTAAATCCTTTTTGTTTGACTATATTTCCAACCTGTCTAACAGCTACTTTGTATGGTCTTTTATAGTCCGTTGCTGTCAAAGTAGGGGTACATCCCTTGGGAGAAAGTACTATTTGGCTTTGATGGGCTGGATCTTTTACTGACTTCTCATAAACTATTTTTGTCGAAGTAATGTCTCTACTTTTTCTGTGGATAGGAAATACTTGTCTGGTACTTGTTCCTCTAAGATGTCCGATAATATAGACTCTTTCTCGGTTTTGAGGGACGACATCGGAAGAGTTGAGAACTGCCCATTCAGCATCGTACCCGACTTGGTCCATTTCAATGAGGACCCTTGCAAAATCCCACCCTCCATTGCTGGATAAGAGAGCTTTAACATTCTCCATGATAAGTATGGTAGGTAACGTCTTCTCCCCCCCCAATTCGCTCTTCAAGGCATCTGATAACCTCAAAGAACATGGAGCTTCTTCCACCTTTAACAATGCCTGTTTGTTTGCCTGCAATGCTGATGTCTTGGCATGGACTGCCGAAGGTCCAAATATCTGCTTCTGGTAACTCGATTCCTTTAACTTCTTTGATGTCATGTTCTGTATATTCCCCTTCTGTATTGTAAATTGCTTGATAACTTTTTCTTGCATACTTATCCCACTCTACATAGCCAACACATTGATGCCCAGCCTTTTCTAGACCAGAACGAAAACCACCAATGCCGGCAAAAAAATCTATAAATCTCATAATTTTCTCCAAAATAAAAAACTCTTATAAAAAGAGTTTCGTAATTCCAATATTAATTTGTTTTAGTATTTGTTCTAGTGCACATTTCTGTAAAACTTTTTAAAGTCTCACCGTATTATCAGCCTTGATTTTTATGAACTACATGTACACTAAAATGCTTTTTTTGGGAGGACACCAAGTAATATTTATCCCATTACAGAGATTAATACCCTACCCAATTTACGTAACTTAGCTCTGTTCAAACTAACATTGCCATATGCTTTTAAATCCGATGACAAAATATTAACTGTACAAGCACACACTTCTAGTATCTGCATCCCTAGCTATGACTGTAGAGGTAGACTTAAATCTCTTGATGAACTAACACCGTAACTAAAGTTACGGGCTTCTGGGAACGTTGAGGTATTACGACAATATCGCCATATCTAGCTCACAGAACTCAATTATTTACCATGGCTAGTTCCTAAACAGTTAACTTTGCTTTATTCAAAATACTAATTGCTGCGTTAATATCTCTATCATAATGAGCTTGACACTTAGAACAAGTCCACTCACGAATGTTTAATAGCTTCTCTACGCTATTATATGCGCATTTTAATATTTTTTTAATATGCCAGACAATTACTTGAGACAACGCAAAAAACATGTTCTAGTTATACTTCAAAACTTATGTATAACTTAACTTCTTTAGCTATGCAGAATGCTTATTCACATACGACCAAAACATATTTTCCATAGTGCGGTATAGATATCCTTCATAGTCTTTTATCGGTTTACCTTTCTCTTCCCCAACCTTTATCGCATTAAAATATCGTTTAACAGTTAAACTAATCAAATCTCTTAAGTCTGAATTTTCGTTATCAATTACTAAAAGACTAAGATTACTATCTTTTGGCCGTTGCTTAAGCATCTCTTTTTCAACAGCTTTTTTTGCATTCAAAATAATCCCGATCAATTTATACATTTGAGCAGGAGTTTTACACCATGAGGCTAAAAAGGCTGTTGCATCATGATTAAGAATATAGCTACCATCTTCATCAGTTTTTGTCATAAAGGATGCTGCAGAATGAACTAAATCTGAGTTTTGCTGTTCTTGTTCTTTTTGAGAATAATTTTTAGAGGAAAAGTCTAGTGATGTATCAGTATGTATCTTATTAGTATCTAAGATAGTATAGTCTTGATTGTGTTCGATTTTCGAACTTCCGCTTGTATCAACGGTTTGAGCCTCTTTTTCTGGAACTGTATTTTTTACAGTTCCTTGTGGCTCTAAGGCTGGAGCATTTTTCTCCATAGACTCATTTTTTGTTGTACTTTCTTGTGTAACTTGAAGATATACATCTTCTGCTGTAATTTCAGGTTTTAATAAGTACAATCTATTTGGTTTATTTCGTCCCATTCTTTTTTGATAAAGTAAGCCCACTGAAATTAACCGGTCTTTTATTTTTCCTAATTTTTCTTTACCGCAATTTAGGAGACGCATCAATTCGTCATTGGTAAAAATAAAGTAGATGTTCCCCTCTTCATCAAACCAATGATTTTTAATTGATATAGAATTTCTGTCTTTGAGTAATGAGTATGCTACTCTATCATCATTCTTCAATTTTGCATACTTAGGGTTTGTAAAAAGAACCTTAGGCATTTGATAAAATTTTTCTACGTAAATTTCATTTACTTTGTAAAAATTAGTTGGTTCTGTTGGTGTAGCAGACATATTTGTTACCTCATCTTTATAATTTTTTGTAACAAAAAAGCAGCAGTAACAAGATTTAATAAAACCTTAGACTTGTACTGTTGCTTTCAATAAAGTATCTGCTATAATGAATTTAACAGTAACAAAGCCAGATGGAGTTTTTAGCAGCTTGTTACTTCTGAAGCAACGGTTTTACCAGAACCAATGCTTCTTTTTTTTGCTTTAAATGTTATCTCTATATTAACCCACCTTTTTATCCTTAGCAAGGTAGCCCTTACAGAGAGTAGCAAAATCAAATTAATTATAGCGTGAGATATGACAGAGACATTATGTCTCTGTTTTTTGTTACATAGTTTGTTCTTTCCAGTCAGGCGCATATCTATCCACAAAGCGCGCAATTTTATTGGGATGCAAATACATTTTTAGTTCCGTATTACTTAATACCTGATTAGATACTTTTAGCCAAAAACTCAAGTCATTAACTTGGCTAAAGGGTTCAGTATTTTGCAACAATTCAAACAACTTATGGAGCAGGGTCGCTCGCATTTTTTTCTCTTTCTTTGTTTGATACATTATTTTTGGTGAAACAATATCTTTACCTAAACCTAAATATGTATTTTTACTTTTATAATTAATCATTTGTACTTCATTCATTTT
>DBFNNF010000311.1:0-4290 GCA_048407585.1 Lactobacillus johnsonii
GAACACCATGAAAAACATAATAATCATAAAATGCTAACCAGCCTAAGTACAGAATTAAAGTAACAATTGCCACTGCAAAACCACGTTTAATATTATTTCTTACATAGCGACTGATCAACCAGAAAAACGGCATTAAGATAATAAACTGTAGCATCATCGTGTTATACCATAAGTGAGGGGCGGCATTACCATTAATAAATTGCCAGCAAAAGGTGCCAAAGCTATTAAATTTATTACCTTGCTGAAGCCACGGCATCCCTAATAAATAAATTAAGGTCCACCAAATCGTTGGTACAAAGAGATTGGACCAATTCTTTTGCAGATGCTTGAAGTAAGAGAAATGACCGTTTAAGTCACTAGTCCTAATAGTCGTGTATAAAATACCAAAAATAAAGGCCGGAGCAGTATATTTAACTAGATTATAAAGAATACCAAAACCAATTTGTATTTGCTGAGACTGGTGTATCTTAAGAATTATGCTCATAATTGGCTGCGACATTACAGCTGTACAAGCAAAAACTTTTAAATAGTCACCAATATCTGCAATATCGTAACTAGAATATTTATATTTTTTCATAATTAGCACCTTAAGGTTATAAATTAAAAAGAGAAGCAAATTTAATAAAATTCTTGCTTCTCTTAATTATATTAGTTAAATAGTATCAATCTTCAACCACGTTTGACTTAATATCCTTAATCGGCTTGCCATTTTCATCGAAATAAGAATCTAAATCTCTGCCCCAAATCATAGCCATAGTATGTTGTCCTACATGAACACCAACTACTGGTCCGATAATACTTTGATAAATTTTGACTTTAGGAAAACTACTTTCATAATCATTAACCCATTCAGCTTCTCTTTCTTCATCATCAGCATGAAAAATTGTTAATTGAATTGGATAGGGCATCTTGGAAGTTAAACGATCAAAGTCCTTTTTAATATGATTATACGCACGCTTATAATGTCTCTCTTTTGCAATTGCTGAGATTTTCCCCTCATTTTGAACGTCCATAGATAAGATTGGCTTGATCTTTAATATAGAACCTACAAAGCTTGCAGCATTTGATAAGCGTCCTGTTCTTTTTAAATGACTAAGATTGTCTACCATAAATCTAACATCAGTAGTATTTCTTAAATCTTTTAAGTCATGCATGATTAAATCAATATCAGCTCCAGCCTTGACTAATCGACCAGCTAATATTGCAGCATTCGCTTCTCCTGCACAGGTTATTTTACAATCAAAGGGATGAATCTTAATTCTGCTTTCTTCATCAGCTACACTTAAAACATTATTGTAAAAGCTAGAGATACCGCTTGAGAGCGTAATAATAATCAGATCGGTATAACCTTCGTCAATATATTTATCAACATATTTTTTTACAGTTCCAACTGAAGGTTGAGATGTAGTGGGAAGAGTAGAAGAGCTGTTTAGTTTTTCGTAGAATTCATGAAAGCCAATATCAATTAAATCCAGATATTCTTTATTATCCCAGATAATTGGAATTGGTAAGACATCAATTCCATATTTTTCGCATTGTTCTTTAGTTAAATAAGATGAACTGTCAGTTAAAACGCCGATTTTCATGTTGTTATTTTCCTCCATATTCTTGTTTAATATTATAGTCTAGAACGCTATTTTAAACAAAAACGTAAATCTGTTTTATTTTTGTTACAATAGAGGTAATTAACAAATAGGGTGTGACCTAAATTCTAAATTATGAAAAAACATTTTATTTTTTTAGGCGCTGCTGGTGTAATTTATTACTCCTGGCTCCTAGCACTAATTTTTGTAGCCTTTATTGTCGGGTATGAAAGTAATAAGGCAATTAGCTATCCTGCACTTAGCTTAGGAGCTATTTTTGCAGTTATAACTATTTATACCTGGTTTAATTCTTATTTTCAGAAAGAAGCAAGTGTTTACTGGCTAAAACTACCATATCGTCAGAAACTTCAGCTTCAAAATTTAAAGATTAAGTGGCAATGGAAGGCATTTGTTGTATATGAAGCAAAGAGTAAGATTAATACTTACTTGCTTTTAGCACTTAAAAGAAAGAAGAAATGAATTTGAAGTCAGATATTGAAATCGCACAAGACACTAAAGAATTACCTATTACAGAAATTGCAAAAAAAGTTGATCTTCAACCAGATGAAATTGAACTTTATGGTAATGATAAGGCTAAGATTAGCTGGAAGGGAATTAACAGAATTAAGCAAAGCAAAAAGCTCGGTAAGTTAATTCTTGTTACTTCAATTAGTCCTACACCAGCTGGTGAAGGTAAGTCTACTATTACCATTGGTTTAGGGGATGCAATCAGCAACCAACTTCACAAAAATACTTTAATTGCATTAAGAGAACCCTCAATGGGTCCTGTTTTTGGATTAAAGGGTGGTGCAACTGGTGGTGGCTATGCACAAATCATCCCAATGGAAGATATTAATTTACACTTTACTGGTGATATGCACGCATTAACTAGTGCAATTGATACTTTAGCTGCTTTAGTTGATAACTATATTTATCAAGATAATAGTCTAGAGCTAGATCCTAATCGTATTTTATTAAAACGTGGAATTGACGTTAATGATCGTACTTTAAGAAAAATCACTATCGGACAAGGCTCACGTTTTAATGGAATAGAACATGAAGCTAGCTTTGCAATTACTGTAGCTAATGAACTAATGGCTATTTTATGTTTAGCAACTGATATTGATGATCTGAAAAAGCGCATTGGAAATATGTTAGTTGGCTTTTCTGTGAAAGATGAACCTATTTATGTTAAAGACCTAGGGTTTGAAGGAGCAATTGCTGCGCTTTTATCAACCGCATTAAAGCCTAACTTAGTTCAAACACTTGAACATACACCAGCAATTGTTCACGGTGGCCCATTTGCTAACATTGCTCATGGTGCTAATTCAGTAATTGCTACTAATACTGCTTTACACTTAAGCGACTATGTTTTGACTGAGGCTGGTTTTGGAGCAGACCTCGGTGGCCAAAAGTTTATGGATTTTGTTTCTAACCATTTAGATAAACGTCCTGACGCTGTAGTAGTAGTTGCAACCGTAAGAGCATTGAAGTATCAAGCTGAAGAGACAACTGATCACTTAGATGAAGAAAATATTCCGGCTTTAGAAAAAGGGTTTGAGAACTTAAAGCGTCATATGGAAAACATGGCTCATTATGATGTACCTGTAATTGTATTAATAAATAAATTTGCTAGTGATACTGAACAAGAACTATCAAAATTGAAAGAACTTGTTAAAGCTGATGGCTTTGAATGTGAAGTAGTCTCTTACCATGATGAAGGATCAAAGGGCGGAATTAAGGCCGCAGAAAAAGTGGTTGAGTTAACTAATAAAGCTAGTGACTTTACCTCAGTATATGAATCTACTGACTCTGTAGAAGAAAAAATTAGTAAAATTGCCCATAATATTTATCATGCCAAGGATATTGAATATTCTGATAAAGCTAAGGATCAATTAGCAGAACTTAAGAAAATGGGTAAAGACAACTTACCAGTCATTATGGCTAAAACACAGTATAGCTTTACTGATAAAAAGAGTATCTTAGGAGCTCCAGAAGATTTTACACTTCATGTTAAGAATTTAGCTCTTAAAAATGGAGCAGGTTTTATTGTGGTAGCTACGGGATCTATTTTAGATATGCCAGGATTGCCAAAACATCCAGCTGCCTTAGATATTGATGTAGATAATAACGGAAAGATTTCAGGATTATTCTAATGAGTAAAGCTAAACAAGCCTTATATCTAATAATTTCTTTATTAGTAATCATTGCAGATCAATTATTAAAGAATTATATAGTTACTAATTTTAAAATTGGTGATGAAAAGACTATTATTCCTGGTGTCCTTTCATTTACATATTTACAAAACGATGGAGCAGCCTGGAATATCTTCAGTGGACAAATGATTTTATTTTATTTAATCAGTATTGCCGCTATTGCAGTTGTAATTTACTATCTTTTTAATCCCAAATATAAAAATGGCCTTTTTGATACAGGATTAGCCTTAGTTTTAGGTGGAATCATTGGTAACTTTATTGATCGTTTGCATCTAAAATATGTAATTGATATGTTGCAACTAGATTTTGTTCAGTTTAATATCTTTAATATTGCTGACAGCGCAATTACAGTTGGAATTATCTTAGTTTTTATCTATCTAATATTTATAAGCGAAAAAGACTAAAGGACGAATAGTAAATGACTAAAAATTATAAGTTAGTAATCGATGAAGAAAAAGGACGTTTAGATAAGGTAATCGCTGAGAAAATTA
>DBFNNF010000312.1:0-1130 GCA_048407585.1 Lactobacillus johnsonii
ATACGTAAATTATATAATTTATAGTTATTTTAAGTTTTTGCATATATTTTTGAAATTACAAGTATTTATCAATATTTACATTTGCAAAATATAACAGTTTTAGTACATAAATCACCAAATCGGTCATTAATGCATAACGGCCGTTTTAATCCGTTTACAAAATAGATAAAATAACGGTCAATACAGGATTATTTTACCCCCCCCATTTTCTTTTTTGTCAATGTCTCTTTCCATAATCGTTATTTTTATACTGAAATACTGTTTAAATTAAGCGAACTAGCATAAACAAGAGAAGGCATTTTATTATCCAATACAACCCACTCTGATTTTTCTACATAAAAAAGAGGAAAGCTTAGCTTTCCTCTTTTTATTGTTTAATCAGATAAATACATTATTTCTATTTATCTCTGCGCTTCTTATCTGCTCCTAAACCAAACAAGCTACCAACAGCAGCAATAGCTAATCCTAAGATGCCAGCTGCATTTTCTGACTCAGCACCTGTTTGTGGTAATGTGGTCTTTTCAGACTTGATAGTTTGTTCAGCCTTCGTATTAGAAGCACTAGCAGTAGGTGATGCGGAAGTTTGAATAGTAGCTTGATTATCTGTACTATTATTTTCTTTTGCACCAGTATCAACATATACCTTAACCGTTAGGTCTACGCTTGAACCATCTGGGTAAGTTACTGTAATCATTCCAGTGTGTTCACCAACTATATTAACATTTGGTATTTCTTTCCAAGTATACTTAGTGCCGTTTGGCATTTCAGCTTTATTCTTAATGCCTTCTGCTGGGTTTGGAAGAACACCTGGAGTAGTGTGAATTGGCTGTGTTTCTGGTGTTACGTTGTTTGTATTAACCACTACTTTAACAGTCACTTCATCTTTTGAACCATCTGGGTAAGTTACTACGATTGTTGCTGACTTATTTCCTGTAGTACTTACATCTGGAGCATTCTTCCAAGTGTATTTAGTACCTGATGGTAAGTCGCTCTTATTCTTGATACCATCTGCTGGATTTGGTACTTCACCAGTCTTAGTACTAATTGTTTGACCTTCTGGCTTGTACTTGTCGGCATCGGTCGTCTTAGATGGATTGGTTACATGAACAGTTACTGGGACTTCATCCTTT
>DBFNNF010000313.1:0-6560 GCA_048407585.1 Lactobacillus johnsonii
TAATTTTCGTAATATACACGTGGTAAGCGATCATTTAATAAGCAAGCAACTTCATAATGAATTGTATCAACATAATCAGCTGCAGCTCTAATATTATTTGGATCATCAGGATTAGAAGAAATAATGGTTACTTTAGTTCCCACTGGCATCTTTTTAGGCATCTTAACCATAAATTGATCCATACAAATTCGGCCAACAATTGGGCAATATGTATCTCCCACTTTAACCTTGAAACCCTGGAATTTTCTAATAAAACCATCTGCATAACCAACGGGTACAGTTCCAATAATTGTATCCTCATCTGCAACAAAGGTTGAACCATATCCAACACCATCACCTTGGTGAATTGTCTTAACATGAGTCAATTCACTTTCAAATGACAATGCAGGTTCCAACTTAATATTTGATTTCAAATCTGGTGAGCTAGGGTTAGAAGAAGGATTTAAACCATAAATTCCAATACCAAATCTAACTAAATCACTTTTAATTCCATCATGAAAAATACTTGCGGCCGTATTATCAACATGAATCCACTTTGGCTCTACAGTAAGCAAACTCTTCATATGATTAAATTTTTCACATTGATGTTTGAAATAAGTTTCATCACTGCTATCAGCAGAAGCAAAATGGGCAAACATTCCTTCAATAAAGAAATTATCATTATTCTCTAAAAACTCATTAGCAGCAATAAAGTCTGCATCTTCATTAAATCCGATTCTACCCATTCCGGAATCAATACCTAAATGAATCTTCAATTGCAAATTTGCATCTTTTAAGTACTTCTCTGCTTCTTTAAGCCATTCTAAGTTTGGAACAGTCAATGAAACGTTATTTACAGCAGCAATTGGAGCATATTCAGGAGAAACAACGCCTAAAACTAAAATTGGTTTTGTAATATCTGCACGTCTTAACTCTAATGCTTCGTCTAAAATTGCAACGCAAAAGCCAGCTGCTCCTACCTTATCTGCAACTCTAGCTACTTCTACTGCACCGTGTCCATAGCCGTTAGCTTTTACAACTGCAAGCATCTTTTGTCCGGGCTCTAGATGCTCCATCTCATTTTCAAGATTTCTTTTAATAGCGCCCAAGTTTACCTTTACTACGGCTGGACGATGAATTCCTGGAACCATTAATCTAATTCCTCCAAAACTACAACTGTTATAATCTCATGATCATCATGTGTGATACTAGGAAAAATATTTCCAGAAAACTTAGTCGAGGTCATTACTGGGTGCCCTAAGTCATCCCATAATGTTTCAATATCTTGAAAACCAACATATTTACCTAACCCAGTTCCCATTGCTTTTGAAAAAGATTCTTTTAAAGAAAAACGGCCACCAAGATATTCTACCTTGCGCTTTCCTTTTAATTGTTGATATTGTTCAAATTCCTTCGGAGTTAATACCCTTTTAGCAAATTTGTCGCCTTTTTCAACTATCTTTTTCATACGTTCAACTTCAACTGAGTCAATTCCTACGCCTCTAATCATTATTTTCACCTCACACATTGATACATTATATTACAAAAAAGAGCTGTAGCAACTACAGCTCTCCAGTAACAAAAATTAATCTTTTTTCTTTATAACGAAATCATGCTTTCTACCACCTTTACGGGCACTAGGCTTACGATGATATCGTTCGTTTCGATCTCCACCACGTTTGAAATTACGTTTAAAGTTTCGATTGTTACCGTGCTTTGATTTAAATGGTAATGGCTTTTCAGGTGTAATCTTTACTTTTACACTATCGGCATCTTTAGACAAATCCTTTAATAAAGCGGCCACTAAATCAATCGCAGAATAGTCGTCAAGAAGTTGCGATGCCTCTTCAGTATATTTAGAAAGATCGCTATCAAGCAATTCTGCTACCTTTTTATTAGCTGCACTTAATTGACCCTTAAATGCTTCTTCATCTGTTGGCGGCTTAAGCGGCATCATCTTTTTATGCGTTAATTGTTCTATAGTACGCATATAACCAATTTCATTTGGAGTAACAAAAGTTACAGACATTCCGTTCTGCCCAGCACGTCCAGTTCTACCAATACGGTGAACATAAGAATCTGGATCCTGAGGAATATCATAGTTATAAACATGACTAACCCCAGAAATATCTAGTCCACGGGCTGCCACATCAGTTGCAACTAAAATATCGAGCTTACCCTTTCGGAATCTCTTTAACACGCTCATTCGCTTAGCTTGAGAAAGATCACCATGAATTCCAGCAGCGTTATACCCACGTGCTTGTAGCCCACGTGTTAATTCATCAACACGTCTCTTAGTTCTACCAAAAATAACGGCTAGATCAGGATTTTGAACATCAATTAAGCGGCATAGGATGTCGAACTTTTCATTTTCTTTTGCTCTCACAAAATACTGATCAATTAAATTAGCAGTTAATTCTTTTCCTTTGATTTTTACAATCTCAGGATCATTCATGAATTTTTCACCAATTCGTAAAATTGGCTTTGGCATTGTAGCAGAGAAAAGTAATGTTTGATGTTTACTTGAGGCATATTTCAAAATACTTTCAATATCTTGAATAAATCCCATATCAAGCATTTCATCTGCTTCATCTAAAACAATTGTTTTAACTTTAGAAATATCAATTGTGCCACGTTTTAAATGATCAAGTAAACGTCCAGGTGTTCCTACCAAAATTGCTGGTGTTTGTTTTAAAGCACGAATCTGGCGTCGAATATCGGCACCGCCATAAACTACTTGAACGCGAGCCTTTTCATCACGACCTAAGCGGAACAACTCTTCTTGAGTTTGAATAGCCAATTCACGAGTAGGTTCAATAATAATAGCTTGAATTGAATCATGTTGCTTATCTAAGTTCTGTAAAATTGGCAAACCAAAAGCAGCAGTTTTACCAGTACCTGTCTGGGCTTGACCAATTACATCTTTTTCCTCCAAAACTAGGGGAATGGTTTTTTCTTGAATTGGTGTAGCTTCTTCAAAACCTGAACGCTTAATAGCTTTTAAAATTTCAGGTTTTAAGTTCATTTCAGAAAATTTCAAATATCTAATTCCTTCCTACATGAGACGGTCTAAGACCTTTTCCAAATGCATCCCATGTGATCCCTTTAGCATTACAATATCAGCTGGCTTAATATCATTCTTTAAGTCATCAATCATATGATTCATTTGATCTTGTGGATAATAGTGCAAATTTTCTGCTGGGTACTTATCAACAAGAGCATCATATAAGTTTTTCATTTCTGGACCATATAAATATAGTTCGTTAATAATTGCTGGATCCAAGCTAGTGGCAAGTGAAACGTGAAGATCAGCTGATTCATCCCCAAGCTCTAACATATCACCTAAGACAGCAATTCTGCGTCCACCATCTTCGACCATTACTTGTCCAAACGAAGTCGTAACAGCCTTAACAGCAGTTGGATTTGAGTTGTAGACGTCATCCATAATTGCTTCACCTACATCGCCCTTCTTCCATTGCATTCTATTTGCTGTTGGAGTGAAGTTAGCTAAAGCTTGGGCAATTTGTTCATCATTTTCACCAAAATGACGTCCTACACTAATGGCTGCAAGAGCATTAGAGACATTATGTTTTCCAATCATTGGAATTTTAAATTGCTGTGTTGACCCATTTACTTCAAAAGTAGCATGGTGCATGTAAGATCTAAATGTAGTCGCAAAAACAGTATCTTCTTCTCTAAAACCAAAAGTACTCTTTTCTTGCTTAATCTTAGCTGCACGCTCTTCTAGTAAAGGTTCATCGCCATTGTAAATAAACTTACCATCTTCCTTTAAGAAGTCAGTAATTTCCATTTTAGCGTCTGCAATCTTATCTCTAGTACCGAAGAACTCAATATGAGCTTCACCAATCATTGTGATGACACAAACATCTGGTCTTACTAATTCACTTAAATGGTGTAATTGCCCAGGGCGATCCATACCCATTTCAAGAACTAAAATTTCAGTAGATGGTTTCATCTCTAAAATAGTTACAGGTACCCCAATTTCGTTATTAAAGTTAGCCTGTGTCTTATGCACATTAAATCTTTTTGATAAAACCGCTGCAACCATATCCTTAGTTGTAGTTTTACCATTAGATCCAGTAATTCCAACAACAGTTGGATTAACTTTACCTAAGTAATATTTAGCTAAATTTTGAAGCGCAGTTAGCGGATCTTCCACTTCAATAACTGGCACATCAGTAGGCATACCCTCATGGCCTTTTTTCCAAAGAGTTGCTTCTGCTCCGTTTGCCATTGCATTAGATACAAAATCATGCCCATCCCTTGCACCATCTAAAGGAATAAACAAAGAATTGGGAGTTGCTTTTCTTGAGTCAAAAACAACAGATGTAATGACCTTATCTTCTCCCATATTAACTGAACTATTTAATGCTTTAGCGATCTCAGCAAGTTGCATTTTCATAATAAATAAATTACTCCTACCTAAAATTGCATGTACTCCTATTATACTGACTTATCGCAGTCAGAAAAAGGTCTCACGCATATCAATAAGAATTATACCACGTTAAGCATAAAAAAAGAGCAGTCCAAAGTGGGCTGCTCTTTTGGTAAAAACCAAGAATTATTAGTTCTTTGAAGACATACCGTACTTCTTGTTGAATTTTTCGATACGACCATCTGCTTGTGCAAACTTTTGCTTGCCAGTGTAGAATGGGTGAGAATCTGAAGAAATTTCAACACGAACTAATGGGTAAGTCTTACCTTCGAATTCAATTGTTTCTTCTGGTTTTAAAGTAGAACCAGCTACGAACTTAGCACCAGTTGCTGAGTCCATGAAAACAACTTCTTGGTAATCTGGATGAATCCCTTTTCTCATTGTTTAATACTCCTTTGCCATGACCAATATTTCAGATCATAGATTATTTTACGACTAGTTAAGGATAGCACCTTTCTACCTATAATTCAAGCTAATTTATACTAATGTACTTAATTCTAGTCCTTCTTAAGCTTAATTTTTTCGTTTACTTTTATCGCTGCCGGATCAACTTTTTCTAGTCCTGTATCAATTGCAACTTTATAGAAGATCAAGGAGACAATTGCAATCAACAGAAAATCCCACGGATATTTAATCCAGTTTTGTCCACCAAAGCCGTCGCTACCACAATAAGACATAATAGAAATAAATACTAAATACCCTAAAAGCCAAGCAGCATGCTTAAACTGTGATTTAAAATCCTTCTTTTGATACTTAACCTCATAGTAGAAATAAATTGGAATTCCCACAAGAATAACTAAAATAACTTGAATTGTTGTTGGCCACATCGTCCAATAAATAGCTAAACTAGTTAATACAAAAGTTAAAGGAGCAAACCAGCGCATATAGGTAGGTTTATATGGTCTTTCCAAATCTGGTGCTATTTTTCTCAAAGTAATAGTAGTAACTGGACCAGTTAAATAAGCAATCAAAGTTGCACAAGTAATTACGGTTGCAAGTAAATTCCAGTTCCTAAAGACACTTACTAAAATCATTGCCAAAATTAAATCTGCAATCATCGCAAAACGAGGCACTAGATAGCGTCTGTTAAGTCTCCCTAACCAAGCTGGTAAGTGTTTTGTATATGTCATTGCAGCAAGCGCTCTTGATGCTGTTGCGACAAAAGCTACTCCAGTCCCAAAAGGTGAAACAAAAGCATCCATATAAAGTAAAATCACAAGCCAATTAATTCCTAAAAGGATTGCAATATCTGCAAATGGGGACGCAAAATCAATTCCATGCCAGGAGTTTTTAGCAAGCATTGCTGGATCAACTGCTCCAATAAAGGCTACTTGAAGCAGAATATAAATTGCAGCTGTCGCAAACATGGAAATTAAAACTCCACGAATAATGTTCTTTCGAGGATTCTTTAACTCACCACCAATATTAATTATTGTCTGAAATGCGTCATAAGACATAATGATACCAGCACCAGAAGCTGCTTCAAAGATTGCTCTACTTCCATAAGGCATAAATGTTTTTACATCGTGACCAAAGTTAGCAGGATGAAAACTAGATGCAAACAGCATAATAATTGTTATCGTAGGCAAGAGTACTTTAAAAACAGAAATCAAGTTAGTAAAGTGGGTCATGATTTTAATTGACCAGAAGTTAATTAAAGTAAAAATAATCATGAACACAAATACCAATAATAACCCAGGTGTAGTTATATTTCCGTCTTGCATAAAGTGATGTGTCCAGTTTGCCCACTTCCATGGCCAAGAACTCATGTATTGAACAGCAGCAACTGCCTCCATTGGCACCAAGGTTACCAAAGAAATCCAATTTGCCCAGGCAGCGATAAACCCAAGCATGGGACCGTGGCTATATTGAGCATATTTGCTCATTCCCCCACTTTCAGGAAACATAGTTCCTAGTTCAACATAGGTTAAGGCAATTGCAATAATAATAACTGCACCAATGATCCAAGATAAGATAGCCGCTGGGCCGGCAATTTTTGCTGCCGAGCCTGAGCCAAAAAGCCATCCGGATCCAATCAAAGAATTAAGGGCTAGCATTATTGCTGAAAATAAACTTATTTTGTGTCCCTTATTCACATCTCTTCCATCCCTTCTTTATAAAAATT
>DBFNNF010000314.1:0-6507 GCA_048407585.1 Lactobacillus johnsonii
AAAATTTCTTGATGAATTGGCGCTTTTTTAGCTGTTGACTTTTTATATTCGTTTAAAGACTAGTGAGGTTTTCTTACTAGTCTTTTTTTATAAAAGATGATAAAATAAATACGTATTTTGACAACTATAAAGGAATAGAAAAGTACCAATACAGCGAGTGCAGAATGGTGGAAGTGCATTTGGGAAAAGGCACCTTTTAGTCAAAGTTGTTAATTAAGGGCAGGAAGAATATTTTCCTGAATTAGGGTGGAACCGCGAAGTAAATCGTCCCTATGCAATTTTTGCATAGGCTTTTTTTATGCCTATGTTGTGAGGAGAGAGATAGATGTCAGAAAAACTGAATATCCAGGATATGATTTTTAAATTGGAACAGTTCTGGGCCTCTAAAGGTTGTATGATTATGCCTTCATATGATGAACAAAAAGGTGCCGGGACAATGAGTCCATATACATTTTTACGTGCTGTTGGACCAGAACCTTGGGCAGCTTGTTATGTTGAACCTTCAAGAAGACCTGCCGATGGTCGATATGGTGATAACCCTAATCGTTTATACCAACACCACCAATTCCAAGTAGTTATTAAGCCTGCACCAAAGGACATTCAACAATACTATTTAGATAGTTTAAGAGTATTAGGTATTGAACCTCTTGAACACGATATTCGATTTGTTGAAGATAACTGGGCAAACCCATCTATGGGTTGTGCCGGTGTTGGTTGGGAAGTATGGCTTGATGGAATGGAAGTTTCTCAATTTACTTACTTCCAAGTAGTTGGGGAACTTGATGTTAAACCAACTATGAGTGAAATTACTTATGGTGTAGAACGTCTTGCTTCTTACATTCAAGATGTAAACTCAGTCTTTGATCTTGAATGGGGCGATGGAGTTAAGTATCGTGATATCTTCAAGCAACCAGAATATGAACATTCTAAGTATGCTTTTGAAGAAAGTGATCAAGAACAATTACTTAAGTTCTTTGATATTTACGAAGCTACTGCTAAGCGCTTGTTGAGTCAAAATCTAATTCACCCAGCTTATGATTACATCTTAAAATGTAGTCATACATTTAACTTGCTTGATGCACGTGGTGCAGTTTCAGTTACTGAAAGAGCTGGTTACTTATCAAGAATTAGAAACTTAGCTCATCTTGCTGCTAAGGGATTTGTTGAAGAGCGTGAAAAACGTGGCTTCCCATTATTAAAGCACCAAGAAGAAACTAAGAAAGCGGGGCAAAACAATGACTAAAGATTATTTATTTGAAATTGGCACTGAAGAAATGCCAGCTCACGTTGTTTCTAAAAGTGTTAAGCAATTAGCTGATCGTACTAAAAAGTATTTAAAGGAAAATGGTTTATCCTTTAAAGATATTAAGACTTATTCAACTCCACGTCGTTTAACGATTTTAGTTGAAGATTTAGCTGAAAAACAAGAAGATATTGATGAAGTGAAAAAGGGCCCAGCTAAGAAGATTGCACAAGATAAAGATGGCAATTGGACAAAAGCTGCTCAAGGATTTGTTCGTGGTCAAGGGATGACTACTGATGACATTTACTTTGAAGAACTTAAGGGCACTGAATATGCTTATGTTCATGTTCAAAAAGAAGGTAAAAAAGCTTCTGATATCTTAATGGGAATGAGTGATATTGTTAAAGCAATGACCTTCCCAACTAAGATGCGCTGGGGTAGCTACGACTTCGAATTTGTTCGTCCAATTCATTGGATGGTTTCTTTACTTGGCAGTGAAGTAGTGCCAGTTAAGTTACTAGATGTAGTAGCTGGTCGTAAAACTCAAGGTCATCGTTTCTTAGGCGATAGTGTTGTATTAGCTAACGCTGATGATTATGAAGAAGCATTAAAGAGCCAATACGTAATTGCTAATGCTGATGAACGTAAGGGTATGATTCTTAACCAAATTCAAGAACTTGTTGCTCAACATAACTGGAAAGTTAATATTGACAAGGGTTTACTTGAAGAAGTTACTAATTTGGTTGAATATCCAACTGTATTTGCTGGTTCTTTTGATGAAAAATACTTGAACATCCCTGATGAAGTATTAATTACTTCAATGAAAGATAATCAAAGATATTTTGAAGTCTATGATGAAAACGGTAAATTAATTAACCACTTCATTTCAGTTAGAAATGGAAATAGTGAATACTTAGACAATGTCATCGCTGGTAATGAAAAAGTTCTTGTTGCTCGTTTAGATGATGCTCAATTCTTCTATGATGAAGATAAGAAGTACCCATTAGCTCACTTCGTTGATAAGCTTAAGAACGTATCTTTCCATGATAAGATTGGTTCAGTAGCTGAACATATGGCACGTGTTCAAATTATTGGTGATTACCTTGGTAAGAAGTTTAATGTTTCAGATACTGAAATGAAAGACTTTGACCGAGTTAGTGATATCTATAAATTTGACCTTGTTACTTCAATGGTCGGTGAATTTGCTGAATTACAAGGTGTCATGGGAATGCACTATGCACGTTTAATTGGTGAAGATGAAAATGTTAGTGTAGCAATTAAAGAAAGTTATATGCCAACTAGTGCTGAAGGTGAATTACCAAGTACTACTGTAGGTTCATTACTTTCAATCGCAGATAAACTTGATACAATCATTTCCTTCTTCGGTGCAGGTATGATTCCATCCTCATCTAATGACCCATATGCATTAAGAAGAAACGCATACGGAATTGTAAGAATCTTATTGAACGAAGGTTGGTCACTTCCTATTAAGGATGTATTACCAGAATTGATTCAATTACTATCAGGTAAGACTGCAGCTAAGCTCCCTAAGGATGCTGAAGCTGAAAATGAAATTGCCGACTTCATTCGTGATCGTGTAAAGCAACAATTACAAGTTGAAAAATATGACTATGATGTAATTGACGCTGTTCTTGCATCTAGCCAACAAGATCCAATTCAAATTTTGGCTGCTGCTAAGACCTTGCAAATGCATCATGATGATGCTGACTTTAAGCCAGTAGTTGAAAGTTTGACTAGAATTACTAATATTTTGAAGAAAGCAAAATATAGAAATGCTAATGACATTGATGAAAGTCTTTTCCAAGATGTTAGTGAAGAAGAATTATATGCTGGTGTAAATGCATTAGAGGAAAATACTGATTTGAGTATTGCCGATCTTTATAAAGGCTTTGTAGAATTACAACCGGTAATTAATAATTACTTTGAAAGTAATATGATTCTTGATAAGGATGAAAAGGTAAAGAATAATCGTTTGGCTCAATTATTAAAGGTTAATAACTTAGCTGATCGAATGGGTGACTTAAGTAAATTAGTAATTAAATAATAGTTGATTGGGATGATCCATTGATGGCAGGACGTATTCCTGAACAATTTATCGATGAAGTTAGAAACTCTGTCGATATTGTGGATGTAATAAGTCAATATGTCTCTTTAGAAAAAAAAGGTAAAGATTATTTAGGACTTTGCCCCTTCCATCAAGAGAAAACGCCTTCTTTTACTGTTAATGAAGGAAAACAGTTTTTTAAGTGCTTTGGATGTGGTAAAGGCGGAAACGTATTTAAATTCTTAATGTATCAGGATCATCTAACTTTTCCTGAAAGTGTAAGAAAAGTTGCTGAATTGGCCCATCTTCATATGCCAGAAGGCTATGGCGAAGCGGTAAAGCCACTTAGCCCGTTAAAGAAGATGTATCGACAGGCAACAGAATTTTACCAGCATATTTTGCTAACCACTAAAGTTGGTGAAAGAGCACTTGAATATGCTCAAAAACGTGAATTAACCAGTGACCTATTAGAGCATTTTAAGGTGGGTTATGCGCCTGATAACGATACAATTTTGTTAACTTATCTTCGTCAAGAAGGTTATACAGATGATGAACTGCGAGAAAGTGGTTTATTTGTAGAATCACAAGATGGACAATTATTTGATCGTTTTCGTGATCGATTAATGTTTCCTTTAGGGGATGAATCAGGTTATACCGTAGGATTTTCTGGTCGACGAATTAGTAATGATAAAACTATTGCTAAATATATGAATAGCCCAGAAACCAAGATTTTTAATAAATCTAAATTGCTGTTTCACTTTGCTGAAGCAAAAAAAGCGGCAAGAAGTGAAAAACATTTAATTCTTTACGAAGGATATATGGATGTAATTGCTGCTTATAAGGCTGGTATTCAGTCTGGTGTTGCTTCGATGGGAACAAGCTTAACCACGGAACAAGTATATATGCTGAGACGAATCACTCCCAATATCTTAATTAACTATGATGGAGATCCGCCCGGCGTTCATGCTGCTGAAAGAGCAACGAAGTTATTTGGGCAAGTACAGGGATTCAATTTAGGAATAATTGTTTTACCCGAAAATCTCGATCCAGATGAGTATGTAAAGAAATATGGGGTAGAGAAATATCAAGCAGAGGTTGCTGGTGCACTTAGCTCGATGGATTTCCTACTTGAAAGATTAGCTAATCAATATAATTTACATAATGATCGAGAGAAGCTAGGATATATTACGGCTAGTGTACAGATGATTGCTGGCCTGAATGATCCAGTTGCGGCAGATTTGTATCTTGATAAATTAGCACGCCAGACTGGAGTTACTCGTGAATCATTAAAAGTAACTTTTGTGCGTGAAAGACGTAAATTACAGCGTGCAAAGAATCATCAGCAAGCTTATCAAGCTCCTAAATCACTTCCAATAGATCAGCCTAGTGAGCCGAAAGAAGAGCAAGCAGGCACTGACCTTGAGACAAGGAATCCTGCTCTTGATCGCTTGCTTTACCTATTCATACACAGTGATGAAGCAAGGGATTACTTATTGAGTCAGCAATTTTTGTTTCCAGATGAACGTTATGCAAAATTAGCAGAATTTTGGTTAAAGTACCATCAAACCCATGAAGGGGCAGAGGTTACTGGCTTCATTGATTTTATTCCTGAAGAACTTCAAGGTATAATTATTAATATGGAGATGATTTCAATGCCTCCAGATTATTCTAAGCGTGAATTAGATGATCAATTGCGGGCATTGGAAAAAAGTAAGATTGATCAGCAATTAAATGATTTGCTTAATCAATTGAAGGATGCTCAAAGAAAACAAGATAATAGTTTAGAGCTTGAAATAGCGCAAAAAGTAATTGCGTTAAGAAGAAAGAAGTTTTAGAGGGGGCTTTTTTACATGGCAGAGAGTAAGACTACCAAAGAAACAACAATGACACTTGATAAAAAGGTCAAGGAAGTTGTTAAGGAAGTTAAAAAAGACAAACAAATTACTGAAAAAGAATTTACTGCTCAACTAATTAAGCCATATGATCTTCAAGGAAAAGCGGTAGATCAACTAGTTCAAGAATTTGAAGACAATGGAATTAGTATTGTTGATGAAAATGGTGAACCTTCAAAATTAGCTTTAAAGAAGCAAAAAGACGTCGAGAAGGCTGAATTAAAAGATATGTCAGCACCTTCAAGCGTAAGAATGAATGACCCAGTCCGAATGTATTTGAAGGAAATCGGACGCGTTTCATTGTTAAATGCCGATCAAGAAATTGCCTTGGCTAAGAGAATTGAATCAGGCGATGAAGAAGCTAAGCAAGAATTGGCCGAAGCTAACTTACGTTTGGTAGTTTCTATTGCTAAACGTTATGTTGGTCGTGGGATGTCCTTCTTAGACTTAATTCAAGAAGGTAACATGGGCTTGATGAAGGCCGTTGACAAATTTGACTATCGTTTAGGATTTAAGTTTTCAACTTATGCAACTTGGTGGATTAGACAAGCAATTACTCGTGCAATTGCTGACCAAGCTAGAACAATTCGTATTCCAGTTCACATGGTTGAAACAATTAATAAGTTGATCAGAATTCAAAGACAACTTTTGCAAGATCTAGGAAGAGAACCAACTCCAGAAGAAATTGGTGCCGAAATGGATATGCCAACTGACAAAGTTCGTGAAATCTTGAAGATTGCACAAGAACCAGTTTCTCTTGAAACACCAATTGGTGAAGAAGATGATTCTCACCTAGGTGACTTTATCAAAGATAAAGATGCAACTAGTCCTGAACAACATGCTTCATATGAATTGTTAAAAGAACAACTTGAAGAAGTACTTGATACTTTAACTGATCGTGAAGAAAATGTTTTACGTTTACGTTTTGGTCTTGATGATGGACGTACTCGTACTCTAGAAGAAGTTGGTAAAGTATTTGGAGTAACTCGTGAACGTATCAGACAGATTGAAGCTAAGGCTTTGCGTAAGTTACGTCACCCAAGTCGTTCAAATCAATTAAAAGACTTCTTAGATTAGGATAAGAGTTAACAGTAAAAACCTTGTGGTAATAGCAATATTGCCGCAAGGTTTTTTTGCTATAAAATTGAATTACACATGCTTTAAAAGGCTCTTTTGCAAATCCTGTTGATGGATAATTTTAAGAAGGAATTAAGCAGCTAAGAAATAGCTGTTTGATTCCTTTTCTTTTATAATATTTTCTTCGAGTCTAATTCTAATTAATAAATGTTTGAAATTTCTATAGCCAT
>DBFNNF010000315.1:0-2262 GCA_048407585.1 Lactobacillus johnsonii
TAAATTTCAAAATCTTTTGAATCTTTGTTGTATCATTGTGTCTTTCCTCCTTCTACATATTGAAATTGAAGATAACCTATATCTCCAATTTCAAAAGTAGAAATATCTCAGTTTGGACATTTAACAACAGTAACATATTTAAGATCATCTGTTTCTATTCGATTCAGATCTTCTACTACAATAGCTGTATACTGACCATCTTCAATAGCAACTATCTTACAATGTATTGTTATCGTCTGAGTAGTGTCGAACAATTTCCCCAATATTTAAAAGTTTAAACATTGTATTATTAATAGTCTGCATTTGACTCTTATGAAAATGACCATAATACCAGTGCGTTACTTCATCTTTATAATCCTCATATACCTGATCTAACACAGCTCGTTCCCTATCAATATCTTCTAATAATTTTGAATCATATGCTGCAAAATCTTTTACAATTCCTCCTTTATCGTTTGGATAACAAAAAGAAGGAGCTGAATGACTACAAATAATATCAATATGTTCTTCTACTTTTGGACGATATATTACTGGTTCATCAGGCCAATATGTTTTAAGACAGTTCTGTTCTGCAGTTTGATAGTCGCAATTATGATACTTCATATATCTAACTATACTAACACTATCGTTTTGCATACGAAACTGTCTATCAATAGATATCCCACCAGAGACATTAAGTATATTTTTATTTAATACGTTAATAACGCTATAAGTTGGAATACATTTTACATAATTGGTATTAATTAGCTGATTTTCAAAGTATTTAGGATCGTCGTGATTTCCCGAGAACCAAATAAATATATCATTATACTTTTTAAGTGTTTTGTGTAGCTCTGGAATTACATGATCCGTATAATGTTTTAAACTTTCAAATCCAATGCCAACGTCTCCACAGAAAATAAAAACAGTGTCTTTAACTTTATATTGTCGAATATGATAAGTAACTATATCCCAAGATCCATGAACATCTCCAACAAAGTATAAGTCTTTAATTGTATCTGGAAGTTGAATTAACATAGATTTAACTATTAATCAGTATCGCCTTTATAAGCGTTCATAATAGACTTTTCCTTACGAAGCCAAGAACCTTCTGATTCTGCAATATCTCTAACTGTACGACTGATTGATTCCTCTTCACGCTGTTCCTCAACTAAACGACCAGTAGTTTTATCGTGTCCAAGTAACCAGTTAAACGTTGCCCAATCGCATTCAGCAGCAGCTTGATCAACTATTTCATAGATCATTTGAGTAGTTTCAATTTCAAGATCAACAGTCATCTTGAACGGATCAACCATATCTACTATCTTCTTATCAAATTGATCAATAGTAGGATAAATATATTCTGCATCATTTTCATTTAGATATTTACGAATCCAACTATGATGCAAATACTCTTCATCAGCTCTTAATTTAAAATACTCTTCAAGAACCACAAATCCACGAACTCCAAAATAATTAGCAAAGTTCATATATATATTATGATTTTGTAATTCGTGTTTAAGTTGTCGAAGTAATAACTCCTGAATTTCCTTACTTAATGTACATTCTCTCCTACTAATATCTTTAGGTCCAGTAGGGTCCTTTGCAGTTTCTTTAACTACCATAATTATAATGGTTAAAAATACAAAGCATTTCTGCTATCTCTAATAAATATGAATTTTATAACTAGTCTTATGAAAATTAAAATTAAATTGATTTTCTAATAACCAATAAACATCAGAAGATATAAGAAACTCATGTTCGTTTACAACAAAACGAATATCAAAATTATCATCAGTAGTCAAGTATCGAACAATATCCTCTTCGTTAAAATAGATAATATTTATACCTCCAAATAAAATTCCTAATTCTTCTAGTTCTACTGTAATTTCTCCTGACTTCGATAGATCCAATATATTTAAATATCGATCAATTTTTTCAGTAAGATTAATAGGATCTCCAAGTTCATGATCAATACAAGGATATCAATGATTTCCAATTTTTCTTAATTTAAAGCTTTTCATCTTCTGTTAATTCTAAACATTCTGCAGCGTGTTGTGCATATAAATCTGCAAGTTCATTAAATTCATTGTTATTATGTCCTTTTACTCAGACAAATGTAACTTTATGAAACTGAATTAACTTGTAGATTTCAGTTCATAAATCCATATTTTTCTTTGAATCGTCTTTTTCCTCGATTCATCTAGCCACATGGCCATTATTTATACTACTAACTACATAACTTGAATCTGAATAGATTTCAAGAACTTGAGGAGTTTTAAA
>DBFNNF010000316.1:0-2073 GCA_048407585.1 Lactobacillus johnsonii
ATAATTTAGAAGGAAAATATATTCAAAGTTACAAATCAATAACAGATGCGGCTAGAGCTACTAATCAAGATGTTACTGCAATATGTAGTGTATGTAATAATCGTAGTTATACTGCTGGTGGATATAGATGATCGTTTGAATTAAAAGAAACTCTTTCTAAACTAAAAAAGAAATATAAGAAAGTACCTGTTATTCAATATTCACTTGATAATGTTTTTATTAAAGAGTGAGATTCAAAAACAGATGCTGAAAAAGAACTAAAAATTTGTAATATATCTCGAGCTATAAGAAAGAATCTTACTGCAGGAGGATATAAATGAAAGTATAAAATCTAGAGGTCCGCATAAAATAGCGTGAATTGCTGGAAAAGCCTGAGGAGGTCAATCAGCAGCTAAGCTAATTAGTAATAATTAGAAAGTTCAACGACTAGTACATGGAGTCCAGAAATGGATAGTAAAGTACCACGAGTGCGCTACACTATTATATAGTGATGATATAGTCTGAACTACGTTATAACCTAAAAGAAGACGTAGAAGTATAGGATAAAGAGCCTATACGGTAACAAAAATGCCTAGATTTATACAAGCTACCATGGAGTTGATAGATAGAGGAGAATATATAAGTTGGTCATTACCACCTAACTGTACTATTATATTAACTTCTAATCCTGATAATGGTGATTATAATGTTAACTCTATGGACAATGCCCAAAAGACTCGATATATTAGTTTCGAATTAGGTTTTGATAAAGAAGTATGGGCTCGTTGGGCTGAGAAAGAAGGTATTGATGGTCGTTTTATCAATTTCGTATTATCTTATCCTGAAATTATGAAAAAGGAGGGAGGAGTACAAAAAGTTAATCCTCGAAGTTTAGTAACTTTTGCTAATACTATTTCTGGATTTAAAGATTGGTCTGATACAAATACTTTAGGTTTAATCCTTAATATTGCTCAAGGATGTTTTACATCTGAAGAAAACGTTATTGGAAACTTATTTACTACATTTATTGCTAATAAGTTAGATAAATTAATGGACCCAGATGCAATGTTAAATAAAGATTGGGATTATGTTAAGGGAGAATTAGCAAAACAAGTATATGACGGTACTAACTATCGTGCAGATATTGCTGCAGTTTTAACAACTCGGTTCTGTAATTTTGTAAATCTATATTTTGATACAAAAGGTAGTAAAACAGAGGTAGCTGTTGATAGAATTCTTAAGATTATTGAGCACGATAAAATGTTATTTTCTGAGGATTTGATTTTCAGTTTAATTAAAACTCTCCAAAAAAATCATCCTACAAGATGTAATAAATTATTATTGAATCCTAAAGTAGCTAGAAAGTTAATATAATATGTTATTTAATTTAAGTAATACAAAATTAAGAATAGTTGTTTGCGACTATTATAGAAGACAAGGAAATAGTAGTAACAGTTCCTATTATAGTAATAACATAAGTAATACTTGTCTTGCAGATATGATTGTTGTTTATGATATTAATGGGAGTAAAAAACATATTGGAGACGATTGTTATTATACTAGTCCTTTTTGTGCAGAAAAAGTATTTGGTATGTATTTAGGAGATAATGATAGTATAGAAACTATCATTTCTTCTAAAACTTTAACAAGTCTAACTGGAGTAAAAAGAGTATATTTTGATCCTAAATCTAAGTATCCTCGATTTAAACTAAGTGAAGCTACTACTATAAAACGTAGTTTAACTGCTGCAAAAGCAGATGTTTGTATACTACCAAAAGTACAATATGATACATATAAACCTCAGTATAGTTCAGGAGGTGCTCCAAGAGATAAAAACATTAAATTATATTATTCTCCATCAGAAGATACTTATTATCTAATTGATCATAAACCTGGAGCTTGTTATCAAAGCAGCAGTAGTAAAGACTTAAACAACTTTATTAATAAAGCAATAAATACTAGCTCTTCAGATCCTCTTGAACAATTTGCTTCAGCTGTAATGTCTGAAGGAATTATTCCTGCAGACTGTACATTATTTTATTCAGGCAAATGCTGTTTCTTTACAAATAATTCAGAGTATGAGCAAGTTAATAA
>DBFNNF010000317.1:0-3731 GCA_048407585.1 Lactobacillus johnsonii
AATTGAGTAAAAACATTGTATTATGAGTTTGATGATGATAATATTAAATCATCAACTTGTCCCAAATAGATGGAGGAATATAACTATGAAGAAAGCCAAACTATTTGGAAGTTTAACTTTACTTTCTGGTGTTGCTTTAACATTAGCAGCATGTGGTAACAATTCAAATTCAAAAGTAGATAACCCAACTAAGAACTTTAAGGAAAGTACTCCTAAGAAAGCTGTTAAAAAGGGTGGTACTGTTAGCGTAGCTCTTGAAACTGATACTCCAATTACTGGAATTTTCTTAAATGAGCTATCTGATAATAAAAATGATACTGATGCAATGGCACCAGGTAATGAAGCTTTATTTGATACAGATGATACTTACCAAATTAACGGTAAAGGACCTGCTACTTTAAAATTGGATAATGATAATAAGACGGCAACAATTACTGTTAAAAAAGGTGTCAAATGGTCAGATGGTAAGCAAGTAACAGCTAAAGATTTGGAGTATTCTTATGAAGTAATAGCTAATAAAGCTTCAAAATCATCTAGATACACTGATTCACTTCAAAATATTGTTGGTTTAAGCGAATACCATGATGGAAAATCTAATACTATTTCAGGTATTGAAATGCCAGATGGTGAAAATGGTCGTACCATCGTAATTCACTTCAAGGAAATGAAGCCAGGTATGAAATTTAGTGGAAATGGTTATTTCCAAGAAAGTGCCGTTCCATATCACTATTTGAAGGATGTTCCATTTGATAAGTTACAATCCTCCGATAAGGTTAGAAAAAATCCATTATTCTTTGGTCCATACAAAGTAAGCAAAGTAGTAAGAGGACAATCAGTAACTTATGTTCCTAATACGTACTATTGGCGTGGTAAACCAAACTTAGATAAGGTTTCAATTCAAGTATTAAATCCAAACTCCGCTTCTCAAGCGATTAAGAGTCATAAATTTGATATTACTGGTGTTGTTAACTCACAATGGAAGAACGTAGCTAATACTGATAATGTTAACTGGATTGCAAATATTCCGCTTTCATATAGTTACTTAGGCTTTAAAGTAGGTAAGTGGGATGCGGCTAAAGGCGAAAACGTAATGGATAAAAATTCGAAAATGAATAATAAGGCATTACGTCAAGCTATTGCCTACGGAATGAATATTTCAGCCGTAACTAAACGCTATACTAATGGTTTGAGTTTCCATGTTCCTACTTTGATTCCAGCACAATTTGGTAAGTACTTCGACAAGAACGTTAAAGGGTATGATTACAATATCAAGAAGGGAAATGAAATTCTTGATAAGGCTGGATATAAGAAGAAAGGGAAGTACCGTGTTCAACCAAATGGTAAGCCTTTAACAATTCGTTTAGCTGCTATGAGTGGTAGTTCAACACAAGAGCCAACGATTCAAAACTATATCCAACAATGGAAGAAATTAGGTTTGAATGTTAAATTAACTGGTGGTCGTCTAATGGAAATGAATTCCTTCTATGACAAGGTTCAAAATGATTCTAAAGATGTAGATATGTTCATGGGTGCATGGTCATTATCTTCAGAACCATCACCAAATGATTTATACAATGCAAAAGCACCATATAACTTTAGTCGTTTTGTAACTGCTAAAAATACAAAACTTCTTGAAGAGATGGACTCTGAAAAAGCATTTAATACTAATTATCGTGTCAAGAAATTCCATGAATGGCAAAAGTATATGAATGATGAAGCTTATGTTGTTCCAGTTACAAATAGTTATGATGTAAGTGCTGTAAATAATAAAATTACTGGTTATTCATTAAAGCCTTCTGCTTCTAACAGCTTGTGGTATAACGTAGGAATCGCAAAATAATATTAGATAATTTCTTTATAAAGATCGTCTTAAGTGACGGTCTTTTTTTATTTAAGTTGTTTTAATCGGTTTCAGTGCTAAAATTAAATATATCAACTTGTCCAATGTTATTGGAGGAAAAATTAATGAAGAAAGGCAAATTAATTGGTACATTAACTTTGCTTTCAGGTGTAGCCTTAACTTTAGCAGCCTGTGGTAATAGTAATAGCAATAATACTAGTCATCCTAATTTCAAGGAGTCAACTCCTAAGAAGACAATTAAGGATGGTGGAAATGTCAGCGTTGCTGTAGTTACTGATACACCATTTACCGGTATTTTTAATGATGAGTTGTCTACTAACAATACAGACTCAGAAGTAATGCAATATGGTGATGAATCATTATTTGCTACAAATAATACCTATAAATACGTTAAGGGTGGAGCAGCAGACATTAAAATTAATAAAGATGCCAAAACTGCAACCATTACTATTAATCCTAAAGTTAAGTGGTCTGATGGCCAACCTTTAGTTGCAAAAGATTATGAATATGCCTATGAAATTATTGCAAATAAGGCAACACATTCTCAGCGTTACACTTCAAGTTTAGCTAATCTTGAAGGATTAGAAGAATACCATGATGGAAAGTCCAATACTATTTCAGGTATTGAAATGCCAGACGGCGAAAATGGTCGTACAGTAGTGCTCCACTTTAAAGAAATGAAGCCAGGTATGACGCAAAGTGGTAATGGATATATTTGGGAAGCAGCAGCTCCATATCATTACTTAAAAGATGTTCCATTTGATAAACTTATTTCAAGCAATAAGATTCGTAAGAATCCATTGTTCTATGGTCCCTATAAAGTAAGTAAAGTGGTTCGTGGACAATCAGTTTCCTGGGTTCCAAATGAACATTACTATAAGGGTAAACCACACTTAAAGAAGATAACTGCTTCAGTAATTACTCCAGCTTCAGTTGCTCAATCAATTAAGAGTAATAAATTCGATGTAACACAAGTAAGTAACTCTCAATGGCCAAATATTAAGGGTGCTAAAGGAGTAAACTTCATCGCTAATATTCCACTTTCATATAGTTATTTAGGCTTTAAAGTGGGTAAATGGGATGCAGCCAAAGGCGAAAATGTGATGAATAAGGATGCAAAGATGAATAATCGTTCTCTTCGTCAAGCTATTGCCTATGGTATGAACGTTGACGAAGTTTATAAGAGATACGCATCAGGTCTTTCATTTAGAATTCCAACTTTGATTCCAAAGCAATTCGGTGATTACTTCGATAAGAATGTTAAGGGTTACACTTATAACATTAAAAAGGGTAATGAACTATTAGATAAAGCTGGTTACAAGAAGAAGGGAACTTACCGTGTTCAACCAAATGGTAAGCCTTTAACTATTCACTTAGCTGCCATGAGTGGTAGTAAAGTTCAAGAACCAATCATTCAAAATTACATTCAACAATGGAAGAAAATGGGCTTGAATGTTAAGTTAACTGGTGGTCGTTTAATGGAAATGAATTCATTCTACGACAAGGTTCAAAATGATTCTAAAGATGTAGATATGTTCATTGGTGCATGGTCACTCTCTTCTGAGCCATCACCTCAAGACTTATACGGCGCAAAGGCACCATTTAACTACAGTAGATTTGTCACTAAAGAAAACACTGACTTGTTGAACGATATTGATTCTCAAAAAGCCTTTAATAATAGCTACAGAGTTAAGAAATTCCATCAATGGCAAGCATACATGGATAAGGAAGCTTATGTTGTGCCAGTTGCTAATAGCTACAGCATTTACGCAATTAACAATAAGTTAACTGGATACTCATTAGAACCATCTAAGAGTATGGGTGGTGGATTCCCTAACTGGTACTACGTTGGCTATGCAAAATAAATAAA
>DBFNNF010000318.1:0-8271 GCA_048407585.1 Lactobacillus johnsonii
AACTATCATTTGGATTAACATCAAAAGTAAAATTATTCCAAAAAGTAATCCCATAGTTATTTGTTTCCAGGGAAAATCGTTTTTCTTTTTTTCATAAGCTTTTCTCTGGTTCTCTTCCACTTTTTCTAATCGCTTCAACGCGTGTTGTTCCACTAACGTCGATTTTTTCTTTTCTTTATTCATTTCTCAAATCGCCGATAACCTCTTTATACTGTTCAACACTTACATCCCCAGCAAGTAAACGTTGCTCATCAATAAGCGCTCTCATATTATTTGTATCAGATAACGTATCTGAAATCTTATCTGCCATCTTATCAACTTCATTTGGCTTAAATACATTTTCTGAACTAATAAATTGAGAATTGTGCAAAGTATTTTCAAATCCCAGAATTAACATATTTTGTTCAAAAGCACCACGAACCGCATCCAAAATTTCATTACCATGATTTATATCTAGATAAATATCACTAGTTTGATACAATTCCTGAATTTGTTTAGTTGTGGCATTAGGGTATAAACGAACATTGTTATACTTTTTGAAAGCTAATAACTTAGATGACATTTCAGTAATAGCCGCAATATTAAAATGAATATTTGGCATTGCTTGAACTACTTCATCTAAATGTTCAATCTGGTCTGAGTTAGTCAAAATAACTGCTTCAGGACGCATTTTGTTTCCTCTTGGATGAGGATAAATCATACCCAAAAATCTAAAATCAACATTTTTATCATTCGGTAATTTATTCTTCCACGTTTGCCAATCTACATAATTTTGAAAAACAATATGCTTAGTTCTGGTACTATTGTCCATTAAATACTTCATATTACCTGGTAGATCGTTAGTAATCTTTTCATGCCAAAACAGCGTATCACTACCATCATTTTGAAGGCCTAAACTTACCATCATAGATTGATTCAAAGTATTATAGAAAATATGATCAAGCTGGTATTTCTTTTTTCTTAAATAGTAAGTCACAAATTGAGCTAAATTAGCAAAATATCGTTCATTATTTTCTTCATGTAAAAAGATATCGCCAGAAACTAAATATTGTGTAATAACTTCTTTTCTATCTTTATTAAAGTACCGCTTTAAAACTTGCTGTCCATTGTTAACATAAGTTTTAGCAAATAGCTTTCCCTGACGATTATAGTGATCAATCCAGCTCAAGTTACCATTCTTATCGAGCCAATGAACTTCTTTAATTAGCCTAGTATTATCAGTAGCAAGGAAGAAAATATCTGCTCTCTTTTCATAAAGATCATAGACTTCTCCCTTACTTGCAGTTGCTACAATTCGATGAAATTCTGGCACCTTTAGACGGTTAAAGTACAGGGGAGTATTTTCATCACCAAATCCGCAATAGAATTTAAAGGGAGAGTCTACCTCAATTGGTAAAAAACCATCATCATTAATTACTACAGAAGGAATTTTAAGATTAGCAAAAAGCTGTGATCTTAGAAAGTCGGTTGATTCTACGTCTAAATTTTCAAATAAATTAATCATTGACCAATTCCCCCACTAATTTTTCCCATTGTTTAGCAACATTTGCAGTTAAATAAGGTTCTGCTATTTGATATGATTTTTTATTAAAGCTGTCTACATCACTCTTAGTAAACATCTCGATAATTGCTTTTGTTAAAACTTCTTCTTTTCTAAAGTCAGTCCATTCTTCATTATATGGTAAAAGCATTCCATTTTTCCCGTTTTCAATAAAAGTAGGATTGCCATAAGGAACATCAAAGCCGATCATTGCTAATCCAGATCCCACAGCTTCAAGCAGTGAGAGACCAAAGCCTTCGCTTGTTGAAGCGGCAATATAAGCAGGATAGTTTCGATAGACTTTTGTTAAATCTCTTTGTCCCATAATATGAATATAATCTTGTGCTTGATTTTGATTAATTAAATTAGTAAGCATCCCTGCTTCACCGCCAGTTCCATAGATATCTAAAGAAAGATCAGGGACACTATTTTTAGCAGCTATTACTGCATTCACAATCCAATCAATGTGCTTTTCTTTTGCTAAGCGAGAAGCTGTAATTAAGGAGTGCTTCATTCTTCCTTGCGTAGGGTGCTCCAACTCGTTTAAACTTCCTACTGGAATACAATCAATACGCGGTTCAATATTATAGTATTTTTTAAATTGATTTTTTAAAATCTTCTTTTGTTCATTGGTAGCTACAATAAAGCTATCGACATATTTCGCATGTTGGAATTGATATTCATAAAAATTATTCCATAAGATATTTTGATCGGTGGTATAGTGCTTATCAAAATGATCAGCATGAACTACCACCACTAATTTAGCTGGAGCATGGTTTTCAAAAACTAGTTGTCCATTAATTAAGTTCTTATCTTCGTCTTCTCTGTCTAGAATAATTACGTCTTTTTTAGTAAAGTTCAATTCCTTAAGCATTTTCAGATAAAGGTCATCTTTACTATAAATAACTTCACCATTTGCAAATTCAAATGTTTCTTGATCACCATTTAAATGTTGTGTATAAGCAATTGTGCCATCTTCATTATAAAATTCCCGAAAGGTAACCCGATTATCTTTTTCTGCACCTAAATAATATTCACAGGCATACTTAGTGTAAGAATAAAAGTCTCTCTTAAGTAAAGTATTATTTTTAACATAGCTAACTTGATCAATGGTACGTTTTTCGGCATCGCTTAGTCGAGCTACTAGTTGTAAGTCACTATTTAATTGATAAAATACTTCTTTTCCAACAGTCTTTACATTATTACTTAGTTTTTTTAAATTGAGTTCGTTTTCTAGAGTATCTAAAGAATAATTAGATGTTGAAATCTTTACATCAGTAAAGAAGTTATATAACCAGATAATATTGTCATTATCGAAACCCAAATTGGCGGTTAAATCTCCGATATTATTCCCTAAAATTAAATCTGAAAAAATAAATTTTCGTTCAATTCCCACTTTATCAAAACTTTGATCACGATATTTTTGAGCGTATTCTACTCCAGAGCTAGCCCAACCTATTCCTAAATTTATGTTATATACGGTCATAATTTTCCCCTACTAATTAAATACTACAACTAACTGTCCTTTTTCATTCGTAAAAATCTTACTCAATAAAAGATTATCAAAGGTAGACAAGGTAATTTTATCTAAGAAATCTTTATACGCTTCAAAAGCCTTTTCTTGGTGGAGAAGATCTTGCGGTCTTCCACTTCTTCCCCATTGCTGTGCATTAACCTTTATTTTTTCAATTCTATCTACTTGATCAATCCAATTTCCATCCATTGATGAAATGATCACTTGTTGGTAAAAATCATTTGCTTGTTTTTTGTTAATTAATACACGCTTTTTCTCATCAAGAATCTTGTAAGCTAATTCTTTCAAAAAGTCTTTAATCGCTTTTTTAGTTTTCAAATTATCTGGTACGTTAACCTGTTGATAAGTAACATGCTGGTTAATAAAGTACTTTAAATCACTCTTATTTGATAAATCCTGTTTTTCTAAATAAAGATTCAGTGCATTATCGATGATCCGATCTACATCTTCCTGTAAATCATCAGTTTTCATAATTTTGTCTCTTCTAGTATAAAAATTCTTCCGTTGAAGCGATAAAATTATTTCCATCTTATTAGTTTGACTTCTCATCAACTCATTAAGATCTTCTTTACGGGTTCTCAGCATGAGCAAACTAAATCGAATTCGCGGACCTGAGAGAAGGGTAATATCTTTTCCGTGTGCCTTCTTCTTCATTAATTTGCGGTAATACTTCTTCTGACGAGGAGTATTATTAGAAGAAATAAATGAATCCTCTAAGGAAATCAGAAATTGACTACTACCTGGATCTCCTTGTCTGCCAGCGCGCCCCGCTAGCTGCAATTCCACTCTTTTAGGTAACATTTCAGTTCCAATTACTGCTAAGCCACCTAGTTCCTTAACTCCTGCTCCTAGCTTAATATCGGTTCCTCTACCAGCCATATTTGTTGCAATAGTTACAGCATTTTTTTGACCTGCATTTTTAATAATTTGCGCTTCATAGGCTGCATTATAGGCATTTAAAACATTATGAGGAATACCAATATTGAGTAATAGTTCTGAAATAATTTCTGAATTTTCTACAGAACCAGCAACAAGTAACACAGGCCGACCAGTTTTATGCATTTCTACTACATCATCTACAGCTGTCATTAATTTATCTCTTGTAGTTAAGAAAATAAGTGGGCGATAATCTTTTCTAATTACCGGCACTCTTGTCGGGATAGTTACCACTTTTAAGTTATAGGTCTGTAAAAACTCTTCTTCATTAACTTTAGCAGTTCCACTCATTCCACTTACTTTATTAAACAATGCAAACAAAGCTGGAAATGTTATTGAAGCTGCTGTTTTCTGAATTTTAGTCAAATCAACCTTTTCTTTAGCTTCAACAGCCTGGTGAATTCCTGTACTTACCTGAACTCCACGTTTTAATCTACCGCTATCTTCATCTAACAAGACCACTTCGCCTTTTACAACTAAGTAGTCATGTCCTCGTCTCATAGTTAAGTGCGCACCCATCGCTAAAATAATATGGCGATAAACACTCCTGCTCTCATTAGAAAATAGGTCATCTAGTTTGAAAAATTGCTCTGCTTTTTCAATACCATGGGCTGTTAACCAAAATAATTGGTCATCCTTTTTAAATACATAGTCCACCTCGGGATCTAACAATCTTACAAACTGATCTGCCAAATGATATAGATTTGATTGAACATTAGGACTAGAGGAGACCACGAATGGAGTCTGTGCTTCATCTAATAAAACTTCATCCACTTCATCGACAATAACATAATTAAATGGGCGTAAATATTGATTTTCTTTGGAGCTGGCAAGATTATTAAACAAATAATCAAAGGCTAAAGAAGAAGCAGTAGTATATACAATATCGGAGTTATACCATTTTCTTTTAGTTTTAGCAGTTATTTTCTTTTTACTATCTTTCTCTTCTGCAAAAGCTAAACTCACACTTAGACCTAGCCACTCATAAACTGGAGCTAACTCTTTTTTATCACGAGATGCAAGATAACCATTTGGAGTCACTAGCATTGCGCCTTTACCTTCTAAAGCATTTAGATAAAGAGCCATTGTCGCAACTAAAGTCTTACCTTCCCCAGTTTTCATTTCAGCAATAGAGCCACTATGTAATACAATTGCTCCTAAAACCTGTACATCGTAAGGAAACATCCCCAAAATTCTTTTATCTGCTTCCCTTACAGTGGCATAAGCTTCTGGTAAAATATCATCTAAACTTTTACCTTCTTTAAGTTGCTTTTTAAAAATAGCAGTTTGTCCTTGCAGTTCTTCATCACTCATTGCCTGCATTTTTGGACCTAATTTATTAATTTTATTTAATAATTTCCTGGCTTTTTTTAGTCTTAACCTATCTGTTAGCATTGCATCATTCCTTAAAATACTTAATAGCTTCTTTTACCATTCGAACTTGATCAGGTTCTCTATAATTTTTTGAAAGATACGTCTCTTGTAAATTATGATATCCCTCATCTACAAAAGCTTTCGAATACACTACCATACAGTTTAAGGATTTAGAGTTTGCTAAGACTTCATCTGTATCAGCACTACTGCTAAAGAGGACTAATTCTTTATCTTTATGTTCATTAATATAATCTTTCAACAGTTCAAGGCCATGCTGTTTATTTTGCCAACTCAGATATCCAATAGTTAAATTGGCTCCCACATAACTCTTAATCTTAAATGGAGCAATAATTCTAGCTCGTTTAGAATCATCAAGTAGAATAAGCCCTTCTTTTTGGGAATTTTTATTTAAATAAATAGGATGAGGATAAAAGTCATTAAAAACTTCTTCTTCTAAATCCAAAGGAGAAATTTGAATTTTTTTAAAATTAATCTCTTCTACTCCACCACTAATTATTTCAATAGTGTATTTCACTGCTCGAGTTGGATATTTAAACTTTTGTTCTAAATCAGTAAAAATAACTTTATCAATTTCATTCCCCTGAATATCAAAAAAATGTATTCCAAAAATTGCACTGTTTTCCGGCTTAATCTTTGCACTAATTTTTAACAAATATTCTTGTCCATTCAGGAGGAGTGGTAAACTAGGGACTTCTTTTGCTGCCTGATAATTTGCTATTGATGACCAGCTAATAAGAGTTTTTCCTGAAGGCATCAATTTATTCTTAAAAGTGACTTCATTTTTAGCGTTTTTCTTAAATGCCGTTCCATATAAATATGTCTCTGACATTCTGTCCCAATAAACTTGATTAATTACGTTTTTCATTATTTCGACCAAAATCTTCTTTTAATAGTTCATTTAAACGATCAATAAACCAGTAGTTAACTTGTGGATCATCATTATGCCGTCCAGGAAATCCTTTAGCAGAAAACTGGGCTGCTTGCTTTACAGCAGGAGACTCTTTTAACTCTTTTACTGCTTTATCGTCATAGTCATCATTAATCATATAACCAGCAAAAAAGCGTGTTTTTGAAAGATCTTGCTTATCAAATTCTTTCCAAAAATTCTCATCAATTTTTTTCAAGTCATCTCTATCGGTAGCTGGACCGATACCTTTATCAATATCAAACATAGTTTCAAATTCGTCGGGACGATCTAAGGCAGTCCTTGAAGCAATATAGCCCAAATTTACCAAGGGTTTTGCAACATTAATTGCATGAGCACTCATTTTAGCTCCATATTTTATTGCAGGATACGTTCCCATTGAAATTCCATTTACTAGTAGTTGCGATTCATCAAACCCCAATTCATTCAATTTTGACTTAATTGTTTTAATAATTTCTTGCTCAAAAAAATTATCCTTATCGTCATAAAATTGACCAATATTTAATCGCATATCAGTAAATAAAAGCATCGGTGCTTTTAACCCTTTAAACAAGAAATATGCCTCAAAACCTTCTGCTTCACGCGCACCTGAAAAATATACATTTAATGGAGGCTTCAGGTCGCCAGGATTAAAGTAATAGGCAATATCATCCCTAGTCTGAGGATTAACTATTCTTTGCCCACCGGCAATGAAATTTCCGGCCCCATCTCGGCCCCAACGTGAATGAAGCACGCCAATGATTAAGTCGCCGCTCCCCTTAACTTCTAGATTTAGGGTTGCAGTCCGATAGTGTTCAGATGCTTCAATTTGAGAAAAATATTCATCTTTATTAAAAGAGCTTAAGTCGATTACTCTTTGTTCTTTGACATCTCCATCTGTACCAGGTTGTTGAATAAAAATTCTCAGTCTAACTTGAAAATTGAAATTCTTTAATGAAAGCCAAAAATTGATCTGCTTATCAGGATCGATAAAGACCCCACTTTTATAAGTACCTAAATTTACCCATTCATTATGGGTATCTAGATTTACTTTAAGATGTCCCTGTTCTTCAAACTCATAACTATTAACCATCTGTTCATTTAATTTCAGTCGACTTGGAAAAATCCTTAATCCGGATTGTCCAGAGAAGTAACGAATCGGAAGTCTATCAATCAAATACTGCGGTTCTTCTTTTATTTTTTGAGCAGCAATACTTTTCAAAAAATATTTTTCATGATCATCCAATTCTGTATTTAAATTAGAACTGTATAAAACATGATATGGGGATATCAATTGCTTTAACTTCTTCAACTGGTCATTAGTTAAGTTAGTTTTACCAGTAACTAAAATTACATCATAACTTTTTATCCCTTTTTTCTTTGTAGCCTTTTTTTCCTCAAAAGAAAAGTCGTTAAAATGCCATTCCATATCTTCTGGGATTGTATATTTTTTCTCCCAGTTATCATTACCTAGCTGCAAAACTCGCATTCTACTCCGCTTTCCTCTCTTTAAATACTTCTTTCCATTTCTCAATGATGTTTTCTTCGGAATACTGGTTCATTAATTGTACGTTATATACTACTGTCTGATTCCAACTATTTAAATTAGTTAAATACTCATCAACTACAGGTAAAAGCTCACTTATTTTCTTTATAATTCGTCCATTTTTATTATCCACAACAGTGGCCGAAGAAAAGTTTTGCACTTGTGGAATTCCAATACTTACACCTGATATTTGCATTAATTCATCCGCTTTTCCCCAATTTATTAAAAGTCTAATTTTATCCAAATTACTTAATACATCTGAAATATTAGTTAAACGGGTATGCACAACATCAAGTTCTGGTAAACTCACTTCATCATCAAGTCCATCAATTGCAGCATTTTCGGCTTGTTCTGACTTTCCGAGAATAAAACTGTTTTTGTTTTCTTCTTTTATTTGCTCAAGAATTTTATTCACA
>DBFNNF010000319.1:0-8090 GCA_048407585.1 Lactobacillus johnsonii
ATTATCATCACTATTAAACGCGTGGGTATTAATGGTGAAGGTATTGGATACTATAAAAAGAAAATTATTTTTATTCCTGGTGCGCTTCCAAATGAGGTAGTTGTTGCTAAGATAGTTGATCGCCATCCACACTATCTGGAAGGTGAATTAGTAAGAATTAAAGAAAAATCTCCTGACAGAGTTACTTTTCCTAAAGGAGTTGATCCCGCAGTTGGTGGCCTAGAACTCACCCACCTTTCTTATCCAAAACAACTTGAATTTAAACAACACTTAATTCTAGAATCGCTTAGAAAATATCATCCAAGAGACTATATTAAATATAAAGTTAAAAAGACAATTCCTGCACCAAACGCTTGGAATTATCGAAATAAAGCTCAATATCAAATTGAATTTAATAAGGGAAAGAGTAAACTTGGTCTCTATGCTCCTAATTCCCGTCGTCTTATTGATCTGCCTGATATGCCTACTCAAACAAAAGAGACTCAAAAAGTAGAACGTGAAATTAAGAAACTAATCGATAAACTTCACATCCGAATTGCTGACTTTAGACGTCATACCGATGGAATTAAAACCATTGCAGTTCGTCAAAGCAATGCTACTGGTGAAATTCAGGTAACTTTAATTACAATTGGTAAAAAAATTAAAGATCTCAAATTACTTGCTAGTCATATTATGAAACTTCCGAATGTAGTTTCTGTTTTCCAAAATGAAACTCAATGGCAAAATCCTCAAGTTTGGGGCAATAAAACTATTAAATTATTCGGAAAGTCACATATTACAGAAGAAATACTAGGTAAAAAATTTAAGCTTTCACCACGCGCATTTTTCCAGCTTAACCCTGAACAAACTACTACTCTTTACTCAGAAGCCCTTAAATATCTTGACTTAACTCCTGATCAAACTTTGATCGATGCTTATGCGGGCGTTGGTACTTTGGGAATCTTAGCTAGCGATCAAGTAAGACAGGTTATTGGAATTGAATCCATTCCTGAAGCTGTAATCGATGCTCAAGAAAACTGCCGCTTAAATCATGTAAGAAATGCGGAATATATTCAAGGAAATGTAGAAAAATTACTTCCAGAACTAAAAAATCAAGGTGTTCCAATTAATGCATTAATCGTCGACCCACCACGTACGGGATTAAGCAAAAAGTTAATTAAAACTCTACTTGAAGTAAAACCTGAAACCTTTGTTTACGTTTCTTGCAATCCGGCTACTCTTGCAAAGGATTTAGTTCTTCTAAGTGAAGCTTATGATGTTAGAGTTATTCAACCAGTTGATATGATGCCGCAAACACCACGTTGGGAAGGCGTTACCAAACTAGTTTTAAGAAAAAATAAGTAATTATATTAATTTAAGCAGTCGATTTGACTGCTTTTTTTGTGCTTATAAAAAAGGTTGTAGACTGCCTGGTCTACAACCTTTTTTTCAAGTGGATGAGGTAAATACTATCTAGCGCCATAACGTCAGTATCTGGGTTTGATATTATGACTTGATCAACATCACTTGTTTGCATCTGTATTGAATAACGACTATTTGATCTTACTAAGAGAATCTTGTCTTTAAAACACTACAATCTGGAGATAAAAACTATTTACAATATTATTCTACCTCTCCACACATCTTATTATAACAACTATGTAAGCGAATACAAGTTATTTAACTTGATATTGGCGGATATCATTACGAACACCAGCAAAATAATATCTACCAGTTTCTTCATCACTGATAAGTTCAACATTATTTTCTGGATCTTCCAAACCTGCAGAAAAGATTTCCTCATATTCAGCAACACTAAGCTTGCTTCGATTATCTAATAAAGCTTTATCTCCAACCTTATCAAGTTGTTTTTCATAGCCTTCAACTACATTTGCGGAATAAAATTCAGCCATTGCACCTGAACCATAAGAAAATAGACCGACTAAGTCTCCAGCTTTTAACTTACCATTTTCAAGTAAACTAAGTAGACTCAAGTATAACGATCCAGTGTAAATATTACCTACATTTGCATTCAATTCTTTAGCTGCAGTAAAGCTGTCCATTAAACGGGCATTTGTTTCTTCATCCGTTCCCTCAACAGCTAATCTATTTGCCTTTAATCCCATCTTAGTAAAAGGTAAGTGGTAGACAATAGCAGCAAAATCTTTTGTTTCAAGATTCTTTTGTTCTTTGTAAGCAGAAAAAGTATGTTTGAAAAAGTCTAAGTAAACCTGGGTAGAATACTTTCCATCTACCTTGGCTGTTTTAGAATAGTTAGGACGCCAAAAATCATTGATATCCTCACTATAAGCACTATGGCCTTCATTTAATTCTAAAATTCTTGGATTACTAGAAATTAATAAACTAACACTTCCAGCTCCTTGAGTAACTTCACCAGCAGTATTAACCCCATAGCGAGCAATATCACTGCCGATAACAATAGCAGTTTGATCAGGATGAAGTCGTACAAAATCTTGGGCAATCATTAAGCCAGCAGTTAAGCCAAAACATGCTTCCTTAACTTCAAAAGCCCTCACAGTAGGATCTAACCCTAATGCCGATTTTACAAATAAAGAACCAGATTTAGATTGATCCACACTACTTTCAGTACCAAAAATCAAAAGTCCTACTTTTGATTTATCAATCTCATCGATATAGCGTAGCGTTGCATTAATTCCCATTGAAACTGCATCTTGAGTTGGATCTGCAACGCTCATTTTTTTCTGTCCAATTCCAATTAAAAATTTATTTGGATCTTGATTCCTAGCATGTGCTAAATCCACCATATCAACATACTTATTTGGAGTAAAATATCCAATTTGATCAATTCCAACCTTCATCTTATTTTTGATCCTTTCTTATTTCGTTTAAAAATTCAAAAGCTGCTTCTTGCGTATATCTCTTACTTTCCTGCAATTTTTTTAAAACTATTGCTTTTTCACCTTCACTAGCTTTTAAGGTTGCTACTAAATTTCTCGCCTGCAATTTCATGTGCCCAGCTTGAATTCCCTTAGTAGAAATTGCTAAAAGAGCTGAAAAGTTATTTGCTAAGCCAGTTGTCGCAATCACTTCTGCTAGTTGCTTGGCAGATATATTACCTAACAAACTAAAGCTTTGTTGAACGTCTCGACGAGCCTTAATTGAGCCACCTACTACACCGATTGCTAAGGGAACTGTTACAGTCCCTACTAGTCTATCTTCTTCAATTTTCCACTTACTCAAAGATGTATAGGCACCATTTTTATTAGCCCAAACAGCAGTTGCTGCTTCAACTCCACGATAATCGTTACCAGTTGCAACTAATACACTATCAATACCATTCATAATTCCTTTATTATTAGTCACTGCCCGGTAAATATCAGCTTGTCCTATTTTACTCAATAAGACTATCTTTTTGGCAACTTTCAATCCTCCTACGCTATCAAGCGAAAGGCTTACTTTGGCACTAGTCAATTGAGTAGGATAATTAGACAAAATTGCATACAGCGTTTGTTCAATACTTGGCTGCTTCTCTAATTCATTTCCTAAAAATTCTAAAATAGCATTTGTTTTATTGGCTCCCATGGCTTCTGCTGGATCAACTAAAACTCTAAGAAAAACTAAATTTTCTTTTTGAGAAGCTTCAATTTTACGAACTCCTCCGCCATGCTTGACTAAGCTAGCAAATTTTTGATTAGCTAATTTAATTAATTGAGGAAATTCAGTAGTAAGAGTAGTTAAATCAAAATTATCAGCTACCTCTAAAACAATTTGACCATATATTCCATTCCGTCTACTCTCAGCTACTGCTCCACCATTTTGATTAAAAATTTTAGCTGCATGATTTGCGGCTGCAACAACTGATGGTTCCTCGACGGCCATTGGTACTTGATAATCTCTCCCGTTAACTATTAACTTTGGAAGTACACCAAGAGGGAGACGAACTTGACCAATTACATTTTCACTAAGTTTATCTAATCTTTCTAAAGTTTCAGGATTAATTTCACTCAGCTTGATCCCTTTTTCTGTTAAAAAGGCCCTTCTTTCCTCTGGTAGCCATTGATAAAATTTCTTTTTAGATGATTCTTCTAATTTCATATGCGATTCCTTGGCCACCACCGATACATAGAGATACAATTGCTCTTCGACCATTAATTTTACGCAAGCCATTTACTGCGCTCATTATTAAGCGCGTACCTGTTGCACCAAGCGGATGTCCTAAACTAATTGCTCCTCCAGCGATATTTAATTTTTCTTTTGGAATATTCAGATCCCGCGCCACAGCATAAGCTTGAGCTGCAAAAGCTTCATTAATTTCAATAAGATCGTAATCTTCAATTGTGCTATTAGTTTTTGTAAGTAATTTTTTAATAGCAAAATATGGTGCGTATCCCATATAAGCAGGATCACAGCCAATTTCTGCATAGGCACCTAAATATGCTAATGGAGTTAAATTTAATTCATCTAATTTTTGTTGATTAGACAATAACAACATACTTGCACCATCAGTTAACGGAGAAGAATTACCAGCCGTAACTCGTCCATTTTCTTTAAATACAGGTTTTAATTGACCTAATGCTTCTAAACTAGAATCTGGTCGAATGGTTTCATCATGATCAAGAACATTACCATCGAGTTCAATTGGTGCATACTCTTCTTCAAACCAGTTGTTCTCTTGAGCTGCATAAGCCTTGGCATGGGAATCACGCGCAAATTCATCCATATCTTGACGCGTAATATGGTATTTATCAGCTACATTCTCAGCTGTAATTCCCATTGGTTTTCTCGAATAAGCATCCCCAATTCCATCTATCATTAAACTATCTTGATATGCTGGATTTTCATCATGCTTTTTGCTTTTATCAAGTAAAAGTGGCGCATTTGTCATACTTTCTGCTCCACCCACAATTACAACTTGAGAATCACCTAGTAGCATTTGGCCTTGAGCAAAGCGCACCGCCTTTAAACTTGAGCCACACACATCGTCTACACTAGTCGCTACTATAGATTCAGGCAAACCTGATTTAAGCGCAATTTGGCGGGCAACATTTTGCCCCAGACCAGCACTTAGTACATTCCCAATCAAAATATTATCGATTTCAGCTTGTGGAACAATATTCTTTTTTAGTAGTCCCTTAAGTGCCAATACTCCTAAGTCAACAGCACTTCTATCCTTATAAAATCCGCGATACTTACCAAAAGGAATACGATTCATTCCTACTATATAAACATCCTGTAACACTCTTCCACCTCTTAATAAAAATTATTCTACTAACATCATAGCTCACCATATTCATCAAATATATAAAGGATAACTTTTTTAATCAATTCTAAAAAAAGATTGCTAAACAATCTTAGCAATCTTTTACATATACTTATTCAAAAACTTATTTACTTTTTCTTGATATTGAATCGGATGGGTCGCAAATGATTTAGCGTGTTTTGCTCCAGGAACAACCCAAATTTCTTTTGGGCCACTGGCCGCTTTATAGTTTTGATAGACCATCTTTGTTGGTACAAAAGTATCTTCAGCACCATGAATAAACAATATTGGCCTTTTATTTTTAGCAACTTGGTTTACGCTACTAGCATCTTTTAAAAAGTAACCTGCTCGAATTCTAGTTATTCCACTTAAAATTTCAACTAAAGGAAAACGAGGAAAAGCCGGAAAATGATATAAGTCTTCTGCTTCATGTTCAATCTCATCCTTAACATTAGTGTAGCCACAATCCTCAATATAAGCTTTTACTTGTTTAGGCATTTTTAGTCCACTTGACATCATTGTTGTAGCACCACCCATACTTACGCCAAAGATAGCAATCTGACTCTTATTTCCATTCTTTTTAATAACTTTCTCAGCCCATTTTTTAACATCTACTTTTTCACGCCAACCGTACCCAATATAGTTCCCTTCACTTTGTCCATGACCACGCGCATCTGGCAAAAGAACATTGTAGCCTAGTCTATGAAACATAGACGCATAAGCTCCCATTGTATCTTTATTATTCATAAAACCGTGTAAGACAATAACTGTCTTTTTAGAATTATTTGCTGGAATATAATTTGCATCTAACCTCAAATTATCGTCCGCTGACTTCATAATCCACTTTTGTTTATGCACATTTCGATACCACTTTTTTTCCTTGTATAGGGGATCAGTCTTAACAAGCTTAGTGTTATTATTAATAAAGGATTTATGTCCTGGAACAACAGCAACTTGATAGAAATATAGGCCTGCAGCTAAAAAAATACCACAAACTGCTAAAATAGAGATAATAGCTATTTTTATTTTTTTACTCTTCAGCTTCATTAGAAGACCTCGGTTCTAAAATATAATCTATATTATCTCTAAAAAATATAGAAATCAAGAGAGGATAAAGATCTATGTACTTAGATGATTTCTTAATTTTAATTTCTGATCTCCATCCTAATTTTCAATTTTTTTATCAAAATAAAAAAGATGGTGTAATTGACCCAATCAGTAAAGTCCAAATCGATGGAGAACGATGCCTTTTATATACTGGGGAAAACGCTAAGACAATTGCTCAAATCAATCATCTAGTGGGTAAATTAAAGTCTAATCATCTTCCTATTTATGTATGTACGAAAAATACAAACGAAAAAAGTAAAATTTTTGGTATCAAAATTAATTTAGTAAAGGGACAAGTTTATATTTTATAAAGCAAGATAAAAGGGATGTGAAAATCGACTCTTCACATCCCTAATTTTTCCTAATTTTTATCCAGATATTCATTTAAAATATTCAAAACTCCGTTGTCATTATTGCTCGGAGCCAGATACTTTGCATGTTCTTTTGCAATAGCCATCCCATTTTCCATGGCATAGCTATATTTTGCAAAATCTAGCATTGGAATATCATTACCACTATCACCGAAAGCAATTAAATCTTCACCTGTTAATCCAAAATAAGCCAGTAACTTTTTCAATCCAGTTGCCTTATTAATACCATGTTTAACAGCATCAATCGCTACTGGATTTGAAGCAAAAGTAGTCACAATCTTCCCATATTGCTCATTGAATTTTCTTTCAATCTCTCCAGCTATTTTACTATCATGATGAAAAGTCAATTCAATAAAAACATCATCAGGTAAATCTTGCCAATCACTGATCTCTACACTTTCTTTAGCGAAGTACTGTAAAAATTCCTTATCTTTTGCTGGTGCTTCAGTTCCAATATACGCTGTCTCCCTACCATAGGCCATTGTCGCCATACTTCCATAGGTATGATGGACAAAATCAATTAAATCAATGGTCTGCTTTTTAGTTAATCCTTCAACAGCCACTTCTTTTCCTTCAACAATTAGTCGAGAACCATTAGCAGTCACAAAATCTATACGATCAATAAATTCAGAAAAGTCATTTTTTAAACGAGCAAATGGACGACCACTAGCTACAATAAATTGAATATTATGTTTTTCTAATTTATTTAAAACATCGGCAAACAAATCATGATCATAGCTTCGTTGATCATTTAAAAATGTTCCATCCATATCAACTGCAACAGCTTTAAAAGGAATAGCCATATTTTTTCTCCTTACTAACGGTGATTTAAGGCACCATTTAATTTCTTACGATATATAAAGTAAATAATTAAAATAATTGGCACAATAACCAATAAAACTGGGTAAAAGTAATCTGGAGCTAAATTTTGAGCAGTTACCCCACCAATCATCGGACCAGAAGCCATTCCTATATCAAGGCCCAAGTAAAAAGTCGAACTAGCTAGCCCTTGTTCTTCAATTGGAGCTAACATTAAAGCGGTAGATTGATTAACCGAGTAAATAACCCCATATCCAATCGAAAGCATAATTGCAGCTAATCCCATTAACCAGTTATTGACCATAAAAGTAGCAATAATTAAAAATAAAATCATCGCAACTAAACTTAGCCAGAACCAAAAGCCAAAGCGAATTAGATCAAAATACTTTTTCAAACCAATTCTAATTAATAATAATGCGATCGCATAAATTACAAAAAAATAACCTACAGCAATCGAAAAATGTTGTCTTTCCACATACACTACAATGTCGGCTTGTGTAATAAAATATGGAATCGCAAAAAAAGTAGTTAATAACGCTACGGGAATAGCATCTTTTTGAATGATTTTTATT
>DBFNNF010000320.1:0-8835 GCA_048407585.1 Lactobacillus johnsonii
GCACAACCGGGTGATTTCAAGTTTGCCAAATTAGGAGAATCAGGCGAATTGAACGATGATGATGACCGTACTTTTATCGGTGATCCTAATCCGGACCTCATTTATGGTTTCAACTTAGGATTTAGTTATAAGAACTTTGATGTAAGCATGGCATTCCAGGGAACTATTGGAAATGACATCTGGAACGTTGCTAAAGGAAGCCTTGCTTCAGCAGGACGCCAGAATGCATTGGCGGATGCTTACACAAAAGCATGGACAAAAGACGGGGATTTGGATGCTGTATATCCACGCATAACCAACTCTGACTCTAACAACAATATGAGAGGTTCTTCTTTCTATGTGGAGAATGGTTCTTACCTGCGTTTGCAGAATATGCAAATAGGTTATACACTGCCTAGTCACATTTGCCAAAAGAGCAAACTGTTTTCAAGTTGTAGATTCTATGTGAGCGGTCAGAATATATTTACTTTAACCGGTTATTCCGGACTTGATCCGGAACTGGGTATCAATAACCCATTGGATATGGGAGTGGATACTACACGTTATCCGTCTTCACGTACATTCACTTTTGGAGTTAATTTGCAATTTTAAATCTAGCTAAAAAGACATTACATTATGAGAAAAATATTATTTATAATCTGTGGGATTTTAGCAGCAGGAATTTTATTATACTTGCTTTATCGTGACTATCGTCCTGAAATTGATTTGTTAATGCACCCAGGGAAGGATATGAAAACAAAACTACTCTATTTGCTTCGACAGCATGAAGTACGGGATGGCTTATTTTTACTAGGACTAATAACCATCTTAAATGCGATTCCGGGAATGTCGAATTCTGTTTTTTGTATTTTAGCCGGTCTTTGTTATGGTCCGTGGATTGGATTAGCCATTAATTGGTGCGGAAATGTTCTTGGAAACTGTATCGTAGAAAGTCTAATAAAGAGAGTTAGTTTTTCGCACAAGTTTAAGAAAAATAGATTTCTTAATTGGTTAATGAATCAAAAGCATCCCACTTTGGGAATGACTTTAGGTTTCATGGTACCAGTTATACCAAGCGTGTTAGTTGATTATACGGCTGCACGACTAGAAACGCCGCCTAATAAGTTTTTGTCGATGGTGATTGTGGGAATGTTTCCTACTTCATTTATCTATGCCTTTGGAGGGGATGCAATCTTCAATGGTGATATCAAAAAATTAGCTGGTGCGTTAATTGGGATTGCCATTTTATTTATTATGGCTTGGTGGTTAGTTAACCGCGCGTCAAGAAAAAAACAGAAAGCAGCATAACCATGCTTTCTGTTTTTTTAGTTTAAGGGCTAGAATGCTATAATAAGCTAAAAAAGTTTATGAGGGAATAAAAAATGAAGTGTCCAAATTGTGGAGAAGATGTAAAGCCAACTGACAAGCAGTGTCCTAATTGTCACTTTGACCTAGAAAAGTTTAGAAATGAATTCTTTACTGGTCAGGATACTACACGTAATGAAAAAAATGATGATCATCAGAAACAAGAAACACGTTCTGTTAAGAAAGTTGAGCCAAAGAAACAAAATTCTACCATTGCGACTATGATTAATTGGATTCAAGTGAATTCAATGATTGTTTTTGTAGTTGGAATTATCCTTTTGATTTTAACAAGTTTTTCCCCATCTCTAGGATGGTCTTGTTTCTTTGCCTTATTAATTTGGTTATTTATAGTTTCTGATAAGAATAAAGTAAACAAAACGGAGCAGTATACGGTTGATCAACGACTGACGGAACATGTTAATAAGGTTGGTTCCGATGTGGTTAATTCTTTTGAAGAAGGGGAGAATAAAGTAAGGGCTCACCGTCAAAAGATTGATGATAAATTAGGTCGAGATCCAGAAGCTATAAAAAAAGTTGTTAAACAAAAACGAACTGCAACTCAATTAGGAGTAATCTTAATTGCAGTTTTAAACTTACTTTTGGTTTTCAGTGGTCCATTTTCATCTGGAATGATGCAAGGCTACCAAGCATTATCTATTTCTAAGGCGCTCCTTTCAATTGGTAGATTTAATGGAAAATATATTTTTATTGGTTATGGGATGTGGCTACTTTTAGTTGGTGTACCAATTGCAATCATTATCTTGACTATTAAAAATGGTAAGAATAATAAGAAATTAGTTTTCTTCCTTTCATTAATTGAATCAATTGTTTTAATAGTTTGTGCTGTAGAATTGATCTTTATGAATGCTGGATCTCCTCTAGGTATTACCAATAATACAGTAGCCAATAGCATTGAAATTCAACGTATTGTTGCGAATGCAATTTCTTTCGGAGTTTCGACATATTTATTATTTGTATCAAGTATTCTTTTAACAGTAGTTGCTTTTCGCAGTATGAGACAAAATTAAAAAGGCCTAGATCAATATTGATCTAAGCCTTTTTTGTACATTTAAAGATTATTTTGAAACGTCAATAACTAAATGTTCGTTTACAAATGACATCAAGCCCAGTTCACTAAGTTCACGACCATAGCCAGATTTTTTAACACCACCGAATGGTAATTCAGGAGCGGTAATCCAGCGCCCATTAATAACAGTCATCCCGGTTTCAATTTCACTTGCAACTTCTTGGGCATGAGTTCTATTTTCAGAAATAACACTAGATCCTAAACCAAAGCTTGAAGCATTTGCTAGAGCAATTGCTTCTTTTTCGTCTTTGACCTTGAATACTTCAGCAACTGGGCCAAACAACTCTTCATCAAATAATGGATTCTTCTTATCAATATTGGTTAAAATCATTGGGCGGAAGAAGGCACCAGAACTTTTAATTTCAGGATATTGATAAGCAACTTCTGCACCATGTTCGATTCCTTTTTTAACTTGCTCAGCTAACTTATCAGCAGCTCTTTGAGAATTCATTGGTGCAAGACTAGTATCTTCATCTAAAGGATCACCAGGTTTAAGTCCAGCAAAAGTATGGTGCAAGATATCTATTACTTCGTCATAACGGGATTCAACAACAATAATTCGTTTAGAAGAGGTGCAGACTTGACCGCAATTATAGGTTCTGGCATCACTTAGTACATTCTTTAATACAGTAGAGTCAGCATCTGCCAAAACAATAAATGGATCATTTCCACCTAGCTCCATTGTCGACTTTTTAATATTTTTACCAGCAGCTTCAGCAACACTACTACCACCACGTTCTGAGCCAGTTACTGCAACGCCTTGAACCCGTTTATCGGCAATAACATCGCCAATTTGGTCATAAGATAGGAATAAGTTTTGTAGACTTCCTTTTGGAGCACCAGCTTCTTCAATAATTTCTTCTGTTAATTGGGCTGAGCCAGGAACATTATGAGCATGCTTTAAGATGATAGGATTTCCAACCATAAAATTAGGAGCAAAGACTCTAATTACTTGATAAAGTGGAAAGTTCCATGGCTCGCAAGCCATAATAATACCTGTAGATTGTTTTAGATAATAGGCATTTCCTAAATCTGTTTCTAAAGGAGTAGGCTCTAACATTTCAGGAGCTTTATCAGCATAATAGTTACAAATATTTATACATAGATCTACTTCTTCAAGCGATTCATGATATAATTTTCCCATTTCTAAAGTCATGGTTTTTGCCATTTCTTTGCGATGTTTTTGAAAATTATTTGCTATCTTGTGAAGTAACTCGCTTCTAGTAGCTGGCAGCTGATTATGCCAAGTTAGATATAATTTTTCTCCAGTTTCAAGTGCTTGCTCAATTTCTTCTTGAGTTGCAGTTGGATAACTTTTAATTAATTGGTTTGTATATGGATTAATTGATTCGTATTTAGACATAAAATTTCCTCTTTTCAATATAATATATTATAAAGCGCTTTCTTATAGATGTATATAAAAATCACTTCTCTTTAGTAAGAAATTAAAAAGAAGTGATTACATTTAAGCTAACTTATCAATTTTTTCCAGTAAAACATGATTATTATTCAGACGAGCAAAGGCAGCAGAGTCATTTAAATATTGAGCAGTCTTTTGCTGCGATCCATTTTCAGCAATATTATTTTGTGCCAATTGATAAAGAATGCGAGCAGCAAAATAAATTACATGTCGTTTTTTACATAGATCGTATCCCATGTTTAATAATTTATCCGATTGCTCATAATCGTCATTACGACCATAAAATTCTCCACCATTACAAAGAATAGAAAGAAATTGTAGTAAAGAGTCTTCATCTTCAAGCGGAACATTGGATATTGAAGACAAAATGATGTCATAATAATGGCGTGCTTTATAAACATCATCTTGTAAGTCGTAGACTTGACTGCAGCCTTTAAGGGCAAGAAGATAATAGATTTTATTTCGTTTTGATAAGTTTGTATCTAGAATTGAATTAAAGTAGTAAAGTGCGTCAGTTTTAGCATGATCTAAATTTAAAGCTAGTAGACCGCGCAGATAATAATAGTGAAGAATATCTTCTTGGCGGACTAATTCATCCTTATTAACACTGCTTAAAATTTGAGCAACTTTTGGAAAATCAAGCTGAATAACAGCAAAATCCGCCTCAAATAATTTATGGGATGTTTTTTTATTAGAGTCAACGTCCATGATATCAGCTACATTAATATTCATTCGGTCGCACAGACTATTTAAAATTTTTAGAGAAGGAATACGGCCATTATTTTCAAATTTACTTAATGTAGATTGAGTACAAATTCCATTGCATAGTTCAGTTTGAGACAAACCTAATTTTTTACGAATGGAAACAAATTTGTTAATGTTGATCATTCTTCTTCTCCTTGATTGTCTGATACAAAAAATCTAAAGATTCATCAATATAATCCATGGCGTAATCCATTGCATGCCGATGACCTTTAATGACTAATAATTCAACCTCATGATCATTGTTAGCTAAAAAGTCGATAAATTTTAAAACACCATTTAGTGGGACTAATTCATGAGCAGAATTAATCATTTTTAGCCGGCCCAAATGGCTAAGATCATAATTTTCGACATCCATTTTTTTGAAAATAGCTTGATCATTTTTCCCAGCATAGGTTTTTACAAAAAATTTATAGAATGATTCAAAAATATCATATAAATTTGTTAGTTTTAACTCATTGGCACCGTATCTTGATGGAATAACATCTTGATGATTTTTCATCCAGTTCGAGAAGTCTACCGATGCTGACCACGTAACCGTAGGAAAACCGTAAATTCCAGCAATATACAAAGCTAGTGTACCCCCGACACTTGCACCAATTTGTACAATATTTTGTTGATCGTCATCATCGGTGTAATCAGAATCTAAAAGCCATTCAACAAATTTCTTACTATCTTGGTGAGCAGCTGGATAAGTAAAAGCGGGTGCTAAACGATAATCAGGAATTAAGGTCATAAAGCCAGCGTTTGCTAACTTTATTCCTAGGTCCTTAACGTCATTTTTAGACCCAGCAAACCAGCCTCCTCCATGCCAAAAGATTAAGAGTTTTGTTTGTGAAGTAGTATCATTTGGAAAATAGATATCAGTCTTCAAATTGTTATTTTCATCGTAAATTATATCTTTTTTTATAACAACCATAGTTATGCCTCTTAGTTATTTTATAACACACTAATATTATAGAATAAATTTTAATGATAAGTCATATCTTATTTCCACTATAATTAAGTTTAATTCATAGGTTAGTGCGTCTATTTTACCTTGTTTTTGTTATCATTAATTTAACATACCAAGGAGGGCAGAAAAATGTCTACTAAAACGAGTCGTAAATTAATTAATATTTTGACCATTGTTACTACAATTATTCTAATTTTGCTAAGTATTTATTGGTATAGGTTAGGAATTTTTACAAGCCAAGAAAAAATGAAGGCCTATCTAGCAGACAAGCAAATTATCGGTCCTTTGATTTTTACATTAATTCAGATAATACAAGTTGTAATTCCGATTATCCCTGGTGGAGTTTCGCTGCTTGGAGGAGTAATATTTTTTGGTCCAATATGGGGATTTATTTATAATTATGTCGGGATATGTTTAGGATCTATTATTTTGTTCTTCTTGGCCAGACATTATGGTAGACCCTTTATCTTACATTTAGTTTCTGAAAAGACGTATGAAAAATACATGAAGTGGACAGCCAATCAGAAAAAATTTAATTGGTTTTTTGGTCTGTGTATTATTGCGCCAATGGCGCCAGATGACATTTTATGTATGATTGCTGGATTAACTGAAATGAAGTTTTCAACATATTTATGGATAATTTTATTAGGAAAACCTTGGACCATTGCAGCCTATAGTTTAGGATTAGTTTATGGTGCAAAATGGTTAGTAAAGTTAGTAGGCAAGTAATGCTAGAAACTGAGAGAATTATTTTAAGAAAAATTGAACCTAAAGATGCTCCTACGCTTCTTAAGTGGGGACAAGATAATATTTATCACAAAAGTGCAGGTTACCAATATTTACAAGATTTAGATGCAGCCAAAAAAAGTGCCCTTCAATATCAAGCACGTCCCTATAGTTACGGTATAGTACTAAAAGAAAATAATCGTCTAATCGGCTTAGTTGAATTATATGAACGTGGATTAGATGAATACAATGGTCTTTTACTAACAAAAGATTTAGGTTTTTTGTTAGATAAAGAATATTGGCACAGAGGTTTAATGACCGAAGCCTTACAACTAATTATTGATTTTGCTTTTAAAGAATTAGAGCAAAATCAAATTTGGGCGGGTACATTTGTATCTAATACAAATTCACAAAAATTGTTAAAAAAATTAGGGTTTAGATATGTCTATACCACTGATTATTCAATGGTTTCTTCACTTTTTAATTATCAAGAAAAATATTATTTGTTAACACCACAGGATTGGCATGATATAATGCAAATAAACATGAAATCCTAAGACTAGTTTCAGAGAGCTCATGGTTGGTGTGAATGAGTAAAAAAGTCGTTTCCAGATTTCGAATGTGGGTAGGTAATTCTACACGGTTAGCACCGTTATCGCTTTTTGAGTGTGGTATTTTTTAACCAAATGTGGGTGGTACCGCGAACCGTGTAAGTCGATTCGTCCCAGTGTAGGGATGAGTCGGCTTTTTTGTTTTATTTTTAAGGAGGAAATATGTTAGACATTAAAGTAATTCGAGAGAATTTAGACTGGTCAAAGAAAAAATTAGCTACACGAGGAATTAAACCAGAGGAATTAGACAAATTAGTAGCTATTGATAAAGAAAGACGTGAAGCTTTAACTAAGAGTGAACAATTAAAGCAAAAGCGTAATGAAGTATCTGATCAAATTGCTCAAGCTAAACGCAATAAAGAAGATGCAAGTGATGCCATTAAAGCAATGCGTGAAGTAGGTAAAGAAATTAAAGATTTAGATAAAGAGGTAGAAGATTTAACTCAAAAACAAAACTATATCTTACTTCGTTTACCTAACTTCCCAGCAGACTCAGATCCTATCGGACCTGATGAAAGTTACAATGAAGAAGTTCGTAAGTGGCATGAGCCTACTAAACTTGATTTTGAACCAAAACCTCACTGGGAAATTGGAACAGAATTGAATATTTTAGACTGGGATACTGCTGCTAAAGTTTCAGGTGCCCGCTTTGTTTATTACAAAGGCGCAGGCGCATTACTTGAACGTGCAGTTTCAAACTTTTTCTTAGATGAAAATACTAAAGATGGATATACAGAAGTAATTCCACCATACTTAGTTAACGATGCTTCTATGCAAGGAACTGGTCAATTCCCTAAGTTTACTGAGGATGTTTACACAATTGTAGATAATGACGATCCTGATAAGCCACGTGATTTAACTCTAATTCCAACTGCTGAAGTACCATTAGTTAATTACTTCCGTGGCAAGATTTTAGATGGAGAACAATTACCAATTAATGTGACTGCATTCTCTCCAGCATTTAGAAGTGAAGCGGGATCAGCTGGACGTGACACTCGTGGATTAATCAGAATGCACGAATTTAGAAAAGTTGAAATGGTAAAAATTGTTGACGAAGAAAGTTCATGGGATGAATTGGAAAAATTAACCCATAATGCTGAACATTTACTTCAAAAACTTGGTTTACCATATCATGTTGTTGCTCTTTCAACTGGGGATGCAAGTTTTACTAGTGCAAAAACTTATGATCTAGAAGTTTGGATGCCAGCACAAGATAAGTATCGTGAAATTTCAAGTTGTTCAAACTGTACTGACTTCCAAGCACGTCGTAGTTTGATTCGTTACAGAGACGAAAATGGTAAACTTCATTTAGCACATACTTTAAATGGTTCTGGTTTAGCTGTAGGTAGAACAGTAGCTGCTATTTTGGAAAATTACCAAAATGAAGATGGAACTGTAAATGTTCCAGAAGCTTTACAACCATATATGCATGGAATGAAAGTCATTACTAAAGAGCCAAAATTTGGTGAATAAAATTTAATAAAGTAAGAATGGTATTCAATTGCTAAAATAGCAAAAGAATACCATTTTTTTATATCTAAAATACGAGAGAAAAGGCTTGAAATTAGCACTCTAAAAAAATATTGCTAATTTTTTGCAAAAAAGGGTTGACGAAAAGTAAAAAAGCCTGTAAAGTAATACATGCTGTTTGAGGCAAGCGAAAAGAGCGAATAAAAAAGTTCAAAAAAGCTTGCCAAAGCGAGCAAAAGATGATAATATTATAAAGCTGTCATTTGAGAGAGATGAGAAAATTAAAAAAGTTCTTGTCAAAACTTAAAAGACATGATACAATATAAAAGTTGTCACATGACAACGGTAGTACCTTGAAAACTGAACAAAGTTTCGCTGAAAGTGTGCGGGATATAAAAATCCCAAACAAAAGCGAAGTCAATTCGCAAGCAATAAATTTGAGATAACTCAAAGAAAGTTT
>DBFNNF010000321.1:0-4920 GCA_048407585.1 Lactobacillus johnsonii
TACCTATAAATAATAAGAATGAATTTGGCTGTTAACTTGTTTTTAAAAGAGGTAAAATGATTCTGAATAGTACTTGGAGTGAAAAGAATGCTTTATAAACAAATTGAACAGAATAAACGAAATACTTGGATTATTTTAGGTCTATACACCTTGTTGATACTAATAATAAGTATTTTTCTGGGAATGCTTTTTACAGTTTATGTTGGAGGAGCTTTCTTTATTATAGGTTTAATTTACATTGCACATGTATACTTTGATGCAACTCGCCATCTTATGAAAGTAACAAATGCTGTTGAAATTACTAAAGAAACCGAGCCCCAAATTTATGAATTAGTTGAAGAACTCTGTTTAGCAGGTGGGTTGCCAGTTCCAAAATTATATATTACTCCTGATCAGGCGCCAAATGCTTTTGCTACGGGACGGGATCCACAACATGCAAGTTTAGCTTTAACGCAGGGACTATTGAATATGATGAATAAAAAGGAAGTTCAAGGTGTCATTGGTCATGAACTTTCTCATATTAGAAACTACGATACTCGTATTACAGTTTTAGCGAGTGCATTAACCAGTTTAATTACAATGACTGGCGTAGGAATCGTCGTATTTGGATGGGGTGTATTAACTAGTGAGAATAAAGGTTTGTTAGGTCTCCTCATCAAATTTTTTGCCTTATTTTTGATTGCTGTAGGTGGAATTATTTCTATTGTTGGAATTCCGATAGCAAAGTTGCTGTTTTTACTAGTATCACGTCAAAGAGAGTATTTGGCAGATATTGGTTCAGTTGATTTGACACGTGAACCAAGTGGATTAATTTCTGCCTTATCTAAACTTGAAAAGCTAGAAGAAGGAGAGAGCACTCCACAAATTGGCTCACAAGATTTAGCACTACAACATTTGTATTTTAATTTCCCGAGTGCTCATAATTGGATTAGTCGACTTTTCTCCGATCATCCACCTTTGGAGAAAAGAATTGAACGCCTAGAAAATAGTAATCGGATAAAATAAGATAAATACGACCAAATATCATGAGATGGTATTTGGTCTTTTTGTTGGGTTAAGCTGTAGGTTAAATACTCTATTTTTTGTTGATAGAAACTAATAGAAAATGATATTATTTGAATTATAGAATGGCATTAAATCAAGGATCTTTTAGTATGTTCTCCACGTATGTGGAGATGATCCTATAATGGTAAGACTAATCTTGACTTTGATATGATGTTCTCCACGTATGTGGAGATGATCCTGTTCGGCTGCAGTCCCCACACTTTGCAGAGTAATGTTCTCCACGTATGTGGAGATGATCCTAGCCATCAATTTTCTTAGCATGAAAAGCTTCAATGTTCTCCACGTATGTGGAGATGATCCTCACCAATAAATGCGTGGGCTTCTCCTGATTCAATGTTCTCCACGTATGTGGAGATGATCCCATGTACGCATTATCAAAATAAGCAATCTGGTTATGTTCTCCACGTATGTGGAGATGATCCTAAATCCAAGGCTGAACAAGATGCATTGAGCAAATGTTCTCCACGTATGTGGAGATGATCCTATAGCTAAGAAGCGTACTAACAAAAAGAAAGCATGTTCTCCACGTATGTGGAGATGATCCTATCATCTAACGCTTCATCTATGAAATTATCTTATGTTCTCCACGTATGTGGAGATGATCCCGATGAAGACGATTCCCCAACTGTATTAATTGTATGTTCTCCACGTATGTGGAGATGATCCCATTAACCACATTTCTATCCATATCACCGCCAGATGTTCTCCACGTATGTGGAGATGATCCCACCTTACGTTCAATGCTAGGAGATATAGATTCATGTTCTCCACGTATGTGGAGATGATCCTGTGGTCGAAAATCCTATTTTTGCGGACTACTAATGTTCTCCACGTATGTGGAGATGATCCTCCAATATTCTGACAGACAATATCACACTAAGAATGTTCTCCACGTATGTGGAGATGATCCTGACTTAGTTGAGGCTCTTCACATGGCAGGTATGTGTTCTCCACGCAAGTGGAGGTGATCCTGTTCCTGCTAACTTAACTGATGAAGTAGCCAATTGTTTTTCACGTAAAAGGATATTAGCCTAGGATATTAGCAAAAATAATTTATCTTTGAGTGCTTTTTGCCAAAATAGCACAATAGTCGCAGTCATACGATTTACTGGCCATAAAGATCATGGAAAGAGCTAAAAAGTAGTCATTCTATAAGTGACCTTTTTGGTTTTTAATTAGAGTACTTACTATATTGTATAAAGCAAAATTATCGAAAATGGTGAAGGAAGAAAATCAACTGTATCATTGGTCTATTGAAGTTATTAAGGTGAGGAGACGATTAGGCCTATATAAAGTTGATGCCAAAGCAATTAAGCTAGTTCTTTTTGGGAAAAGTAGTGTACGATAATTCTGAATTTGAAAAATTGTATAGTGCAAAAATCAAGTCTTTAATCTCTGTTCCAAAAAGAATGTTGAACTCAATTCAGCAAAGGTAAAAATTTTATATCATTCATTAAGCGCTCTGGTAACGATTTTTGTTTTGTAATGGACTTATCACTACTGATAGATAATCTAAAAAATTTAATAATGGAGTATAATTAGAAAAGGTGTTCTTTACAGAAGTGAAGGTGATCCGAATATAGTGTATAGTTCGGAAAGTATTCTCCACAGCTGTGGAGCTTTAAGAAAAATAAATAATAATATAGTGTAAAGTAAGTTAACTATGATATAATGAAAACGAATTCAAAAAGGAGATGGAAATTAATGGTGAACTTATTCCCGGCTACTAAGGCTTTATGGGGAAAGAAAGCGGTTCATGATGATCAAGAATTTTGGCTTCCTTTAGTAGCGCATTTAATTGATACTAAAAATGTAATGCAGTGGCTTTATAATAACTGGATTAGTGAAGGTACTAGAAAAATTTTGCAACAAAATCTTTCTACTGAAGATACTCAAAAGCTGGTAGGATTTTTGGGATTTTATCATGATTTTGGTAAGGCCACGCCAGCTTTTCAATATAAACAGTCCTTTCCAAGGAATACAGATTTGGATGAAGATATAAATGAAAATTTAAGAAGAGCAGGTTTTTCGTCCATCTCCATGGATAACTATAGAGTCCGTAAGTCACCTCATCCCATTGCTGGTGAAACTTTACTGGAATCTTTTGGATTAAATGAATCAATAGGCTCAATTATTGGTGGCCATCACGGTCTACCTCCAAAAAAAGATTGCACTTTTAAACAACTGAATATCTATGCTTCGAATCTTTGGGGCCGAGACACAGATACTAAAATTCAAGATGAGTGGAAGTCTGTTCAAAATAATCTTTTTAAATATGGACTAGCGTTGTGTGGTTATGATGATATTAAGGATGTTCCAGAGGTTACTTTGCCACAAGCAGTAATTTTAGAGGGAATGTTAATCATGGCTGACTGGCTTGCCTCTAGCGAAAAATTAACTAATTATAGCAATATATCATTATTTCCCTTGATTTCGTTAGAAAAAGATTTTGATTCGTTAAATATGAAAGATCGCTATGAACAAGCTATCCAAAACTGGGATATTAGTGATCGATGGATGCCAGAAAAGATTGCTTCTGTTAATGAACAGTATCGCTTAAGGTTTAATTTTATTCCTCGTCCAGTGCAAAAAGAAATGTCAAAAACAATTTCTCAAGCTAATGATCCAGGCTTAGTTATTATTGAGGCACCGACTGGAATTGGCAAAACCGAGCTAGCATTGACAGCAGCCGAACAACTAGCCTTTAAGCAAGGGAAATCCGGCTTATATATGGGTTTACCAACTCAAGCAACAACTAATGCAATGTTTTCAAGAGTTAAAAATTGGCTTGCTAGTATAGCAAAAGAACAAGCTGCACATCCTGATATGAAATTGCTCCAAGGTAAAGCAAAATTTAATAAACCCTATACTAAATTACCTTATGCTGAGAATATTTATGATGATACAGATGGAGCGGTAGTAATTAATAGTTGGTTTGCGGGAAAAAAGTCGAGTTTATCCCATTTTGCAGTTGGAACAATTGATCATCTCTTACTCACTGCCTTAAAACAAAAACATCTTTTTCTAAGACACTTAGGCTTTAGTGATAAAGTGGTAATAATTGACGAACTTCATGCGTACGATTCCTATATGAGTTCATATTTAGAGAAAGCTATTAAGTGGTTAGGGGCATATCATGTACCAGTAATTGCTTTGTCCGCAACTTTACCCAAGAAAAAAAGAAATGATTTGTTAAAAGCTTATCTGAAAGGAAAATATGGCAGTATAAAAATAAAAGCCGATGATAATTGGGAAGATAATGAAGGCTATCCCTTACTTAGTATTCTGGATGGAAACAAATTAGAACAAGTAAGTGATTTTTCGATTGCGAATGATGAAAATAGAACAATCAATGTAGTTCGTTTTAATGGAAATGAAGAAGAAATTATTAATAAAGCAGTTGCCGAAATAGAGGATGGCGGAATAGCTGGAATAGTTGTTAATACCGTTAAACGAGCTCAAGACTTAGCAAGATTAGTTCCTGAAAATATTGAAGTATTACTTTTACATTCTGCTTATTTAGCACCAGAGCGTGAAAAAATTGAAGAAAGACTTCAAGCGAAGATTGGAAAGGGTGCTACTCGTCCTAAAAAAATGATAGTTATCGGAACGCAAGTTTTAGAGCAATCTCTAGATATTGATTTTGATGTGCTTTTTACTGATATTGCACCAGTAGATTTAATTATTCAGCGAATTGGTAGACTACATCGTCATAAAATTTTCCGCCCTACAACTTTAGCGAAGCCGACAGTGTATATTACAGGGATAAACAGCTATGGTGATTATGGGAAAGGAAATGAATTTATCTATGAAAAATATTTATTAATGAAAACCGATCATTTTCTAAAAGATAAG
>DBFNNF010000322.1:0-1866 GCA_048407585.1 Lactobacillus johnsonii
AATTTTTTTGCGGAACATACGAAATTTCACTTAAAAGTAATTTTAAAGGAATATTCCTAATATCATGACCACCTAAGCTTATTCTTCCTTGGTATTGATCAAACTCTCTTAATAAAAGCTCAATAATAGTGGTCTTTCCGGATCCAACTTTTCCCACTAAACCTAATGTTTGTCCTGGTTTTAATGTAAAATTAATATTTTGCAAAACTGGTATTTCTTTTTCATCAGGATAGGCAAAGGATTTAATTTCATATTTTAAATCACCTTGAATATCTGTAGCTGTTAAGCTCTGATCAGCGTTTTCATCAGTAATTTGAGGTTTTTCATATAATAGACGTTCAACACGATCATAGGAGGCTGATCCACGCTCTAAAATATTAAATAAATAACCAATTGCAAACATCGGCCATACCATATTAGAAATATAAGCAATAAAGGAAACCAATTGACCAACTGATAAAGTACGATTTGATACCAGTAACCCACCATAGATAATCGTAATTACATAAGTTGCTCCAATAATTAATGTGCCTAATGGATCAAACATTGAATCCCATTTAAAAACTTTCTTATTGATTTGAATGGTATCATCTACCATCTTATTAAAGGCAGCTGAATCCTGCTCACTTTCACCAAAGGCTTTTAATACTTTAATTCCGGAAACTGATTCTTGAGTTTTATTATTTAAACGTGAAAATGCAGCTTGTGATTTGTCAAAACTATAATGAAGCTTATCCCCTAACTTCCAAGCACCTAAAGCAAGAAAAGGAAGTGGTAAAAGGGCAATAATAGTTAACCTAAAATCGGTAAAAATAATCATCGCAATCATTGTAGTTCCGCCAGTAACCAAAGAGTCAACTAAAGTCAAAACTCCATCTCCAGCTACATTTTGAATGGAATTGATATCATTAGTCGCATGTGCCATTAAATCCCCGGTGCGGTGCCTTTGATAAAAGGTTTTATCCATTATCATAAAATGCTTGAATAAGCGGGATCGCATTTGCCTTTCTAACTCTGCTGCTCCACCCCAAATTTGCTTACGCCAAAAGTAGCGCAATAAATATAAGACTATAGCTGCAGCAATGACAGCTAAAATTAAGGCACCATACTCACCCCAGCTAATTGACCCTTTATCTAGCTGGTCAGCCATCAGCCCCAAAATTCTAGGTGGGACTAAATTGGCAATTGAAGTTAAAGCTAAAAAACTAATACCAATAATATATCTTTTCTTCTCTTGCTTAAAAAACCACCCTAATTTGCTAAAAATATTCATTTTTCACCCCACCATATACAAAAAGACAGAGGAATACGATCCTCTGTCTATTACCAAATATTAGTAAAGTAAGCTACTATTTTTGTTGTTGATGCTTCATCATATTCATAACTTGATTAAGCTTCTTGGCAGATGGTTTTTGTCCCATTTGCGCCATCATAGCTGCAATCATATCTTCACTAATAGGAGGATTGTCTTGGAAATACTTCTTCATGTATGCGCGAGCACCATAAAATCCGCCAACAAGACCGATTAATAATGCGATAATAATAAGAAAAATTGCTAAACCTAAATTCATTTCCCAAAAACCTCCAAAAATTAATGTACTTTTTCAGCATACCAAAAAAATAGTATATTATAAAGTAAAATATTAATCTTTTCTTAATCCTTTACGACGTTGTGCCTCTTTAGCTTTTTCTGAGGTTACTTCTTTACCATCTTTGTCAATGACTACAGTATCCTCTAATTGTTGTCTAAATCCAGCACGGAAGTTTTCTAGAAAAGCAGATCTTAATTTTTTACGTTCTTCTAACTCATCAGGAGTTAATTCACGTTCTCTACTAATTTTAGTTAATTCATTGATTCGCTTAATT
>DBFNNF010000323.1:0-2249 GCA_048407585.1 Lactobacillus johnsonii
TAAATCAAAATTGGATTTTTCACTAAAGAATTACATAAAAAATAGAGAATTAGTCCTTTAAAATCACTAATTCTCTATTTCAATAATTAATCTAAATTCTATTATTCAACTGTAACACTCTTAGCCAAGTTACGTGGTTTATCTACATCAAGGCCCTTATCTTTTGATGCATAATATGCAAGAAGTTGAGCTGGCACAACAGTTAATAAGGCAGACATATAGTAATTAATTTCTGGTAAAACTACATTGTCGCCTTCTCTAGCAAAGTCTTTACCAGCAATAGTAACAACGTTAGCACCTCTAGAAACAACTTCTTGTATATTTCCGCGGGTTAAATCAGCAGTTGCAGGATCATTAATTAAGGCAATTACTGGGGTATCTTTTTCGATAAGAGAAATAGTACCATGCTTTAATTCAGCTGCTGCAAAACCTTCAGTTTGAATATATGAAACCTCTTTAAGTTTTAATGCTCCTTCTAAGGCTACTGCATAATCAATTCCACGTCCAATGTAGAAAGCATTTCGAGACTTAATTAGGTATTTATCAGCAATTTCTTTTAGACTTTCTTTACTGTCAACAAGTTGTTGCATCGCTTCTGCTGCAATAGCTAAATCATGCTTTAAATTCCAATCTTTAGCTTCTGCTTTATTAAGTGCTTCGCCCAATGCCTTAGCTAGAACTGCTTGAACCGCAATTTGGGCAGTGTATGCCTTAGTAGATGCAACTGCAATTTCAGGACCAGCTTCTAAGAGCATAGTGTAGTCAGCTTCTCTTGATAAAGTTGAGCCTTCTACATTAGTAATTGTTAAACTTGGAATATTACGCTTATTAACTTCTTTCAAAACAACACGAGAATCAGCGGTTTCTCCTGACTGAGTTAAGAAAATAAAGAATGGATTCTTACTCATCATTGGGAAGTGATAACCAGCTTCTGAGGCCAAACCAACTTCAGTTGGGATTCCAGTATAATGCTCTAACATTGTCTTACCAACTAAACCAGCATGGTAACTAGTCCCAGCAGCGTAAATATAAATACGATCTGCTTTTGAAATAGAATCAATAATTTTTGGATCAACCTTAACATCATCATTTTCATCAAAATAAGTTTGAGAAATTTTACGCATTACGCTTGGTTGTTCATCAATTTCTTTGAGCATGTAAAATTCGTAAGTTCCCTTTGAGGCTGCATTAGGATCAATATCTAATACATGGGGCTTACGTTCAACCTTTTTACCATCAACAGTTTCGATTGTGTAAGAATCTTTAGTAATGTCACCAACATCACCATCTTGTAAATCAACAAAAGTTTTGGTTTGATCTAAAACAGAAATTGCATCAGAAGCAATAATATTGAAACCATCGCCAAGCCCTAACATCATTGGTGACTTATTTTTAGCAATAAAAACATGCTCTGGTTCAGTGTTATCAACTAAAAGAAATGCGTATGAACCTTTTACTAATTTCAAAGCTTCTTTAAATGCAGAAAAACCATCTAAATTCTTCTCACGAGCAATTTTACTAATTAATTGTACAACCACTTCAGTATCAGTATTAGAGTGGAATTTTACTCCTTGTAAGTATTTTTCTTTTAATTCGGCATAATTTTCGATAACCCCATTATGAACTAGGTAAAAACGCTTAGTTTCATCAAAGTGAGGGTGAGCGTTATCAACCGTTGGCTTACCATGTGTAGCCCAACGAGTATGACCAATTCCAACTAAACCTTGTTCATCAGGAGTTAGTTTTTCTTTTAAGTTAGAAATTCTACCTACTGCCTTAGTTAGATATTCATTTCCATTTAAGTCATTTAAATACATACCTGCAGAATCGTAACCACGATATTCTAAGTTAGTTAAGCCATTTAAAATAATATCTCTTGCAGGTTTTCCAACAACACCAACAATTCCACACATAAGTTTTCTCCTTTGGTATAGTTCATTTAAATTAAATGGACTATATTTATTTTGCTGTTATACTAGCAATAATAACCCTATAGAAGAAATTGGTCAAGATGTTTTATCTATAATTGGTCTATATCAAAAGATGAAAAATTGCACAAAAAAAGACGCCCCATACGGAGCGTCATATCAGTGATTTGGGTGAGATTCGAACTCACGACCCACGGTTTAGAAGACCGTTGCTCTATCCAGCTGAGCTACCAAACCAATTCCTTAACAGAACATATTCTAGTATAGGGAAAAGGAACTTATATGTCAATTACTTTTTTGAATTTTTTTGATTTTAATTTA
>DBFNNF010000324.1:0-3333 GCA_048407585.1 Lactobacillus johnsonii
TGAAAAAATATTATTAAATGTAATCAACATTTAAATTTAAAAAGCGATAAAAAGAAAAGTAGGTAATCTATTTCTTTTAGTGAGTTAACGGTAGTGGAAAAGTTAGCAGACCCTGGATTATTGAAAGACACTTTTATAATGCTGCTGGCCGAAATCTTTTAAGAGAGTAAGTTTAGCCGTAAGCGGTACGTTATCTAGCCGCTGGAGCATGGTTGTGCTCTAGTCAAGTTGGTCTTTAATTAGACAATTTAGGTGGTACCGCGGAAAAAAGCCTTTCGTCCTGAGTGAATTAGGAGCGAAGGGCTTTTTTTCTTTACTCCAATCAGGAAATAAAGGGGTATGCAACAGATATAACTACAGAAGTTAATTTTAAGAAGTTTTAGAGTAGAATGGAAAAGTGAGTAAAAAAGAGAGGGGAAGCACAATGGCTGCAATTATTGATTTTAAGCATGTAAATAAGTACTATGGTAAGTTCCATGCTTTAAAGGATATTAATTTGAGTATTGAAGAGGGTCAAGTTGTTTCAATTATCGGCCCATCTGGTTCTGGTAAGAGTACTTTGATTCGGACGATGAATGGATTAGAGCGAATTAATTCTGGTACTTTGATGGTTACTGGCTATGATTTGGCAGATAAGCATACGGATTTAAATAAAATTCGTAAAAATGTGGGGATGGTTTTCCAACATTTTAACTTATATGAGAATCACACTGTGCTTGAAAATATAACATTAGCTCCTAAAATTGTTTTGCATAGACCAGATAAGGAAAACAACGATATTGCCATGGATCTTCTAAAAAAAGTTGGTCTTGAAGAAAAGGCAAATATGTATCCAAGACAATTGTCTGGTGGACAAAAGCAACGTGTTGCAATTGCTCGTTCATTGGCGATGAGACCAAAGGCAATTTTGTTTGATGAACCAACTAGTGCTCTTGACCCAGAAATGATTCAAGATGTGTTAGATGTTATGAAATACGTAGCAGATCAAGGAATTACAATGGTTGTTGTAACTCACGAAATGGGATTTGCTCGTGAAGTTGGGGACAGATTAATTTTCTTTGATCAAGGTAGAATTTTAGAAGATGCAAAACCAGAAGAATTCTTTGAACATCCTAAGACTGAACGTGCACGTCAATTTTTAAGTAAGGTTATTACTGAAAAACTAGGTGGCTAAAATGAAAAAATCAACTAAGATTTTTATTTTGCCTCTGGTACTAGCTTTATTAGTTACTTTGACCGGCTGTGCCAAGAAGCAGAAATCAAGTAACGTTTATGATCAGGTTAAAGAGAGTAAGACAATTACTTGGGGAGTTAAGGCTGATACTCGTTTATTTGGTTTAATGAGTATTAAAACTGGAAAGATCGAAGGTTTTGAAGTTGATTTAGCAAAGGCCTTAACTAAGCAAATGTTGGGCAAAGACGCAAAAGCTGAATTTGTACAAACAACTCCCAAAACAAGAATACCGTTATTAAAAAATGGAAATATTGATGCAATTTTAGCAACAATGACTATTACGCCTGATCGAAAAAAACAAGTAACTTTTAGTGAACCATATTTTACTGCTGGGCAATCACTGCTTGTAAAAGATGATTCCTCAATCAAAAATGTTAGGGACTTAAACGGCAAGACTGCTTTGGCTGTTAAAGGAACAACAGCAGTTGATAATGTTAAGAAATTTGCACCTAAAGCAAAAGTTTTGGAATATGATGATTATGGTCAAGCATTTACTGCACTAAAAGCAGGTCAAGGTCAAGCTATGACTACCGATAATGGTTTACTTGCCGGAATCGCTAGTGAAAATAAAGGTTATAAATTAGTAGGGGGAACCTACACAAGTGAACCTTACGGGATTGCAGTAGAAAAAGGTCAAACTGATTTTGCTGATCATATTAATAAGGCACTAAATGAATTAAAGAAAAATGGAACGTATCATCGTCTATTAGTTAAATGGTTTGACGGTATTCCAGGATTTAATATTAAGGAGGTTGAAAATTCGTGATAGGAATTTTAACAAATCATTGGTCTGAATTCTTATCAGGCTTTTGGAACACAATTTTATGTAGTGTAATTGCCCTATTCTTTAGTTTGATCCTTGGAGTAGGCTTTGCTTTGTTAGAAGTTGCACCAAATAAGTTTGGGAGAGCAGTAGCACATGTCTACATTGAAATTTTCCGTAACATTCCTTTGTTAGTTATTACAATGATCTTTTATCTGGTTGTACCTCAAATCTGGTTCAAGGTATCAGGTTTTGCAGCAGGTACGATTGGATTAACATTATATACTTCAGCGTTTATTGCAGAAACAGTTAGAGCGGGAATTAACTCAGTTGGTGATGGCCAAATGGAAGGTGCCCGCTCAAATGGGATGACTTATACGCAAGCTATGCGGTATGTTATCTTGCCACAAGCTTTAAAGATTGTCATTCCGCCATTAGGTAACCAGTTCATTAACTTAATTAAGAACTCATCTGTTTTAGCCTTTGTAGCAGGTTTTGATTTGATGTATCAAGCAGACGTAATTGCATTCTCATCATTTGAAACAATCAATACCTATGTTGTTGTAGGGTTATTTTACTTAGTATTGACCTTACCATTAAGTTACTACATGCGTCACTTAGAAAAGAAATTAGCCTAGGAAGGAGAAAAAGATGGAAAACTTTATTCATGCATATTCTTGGATTAACATTCGCTTTCTCTTACAAGGTTTGTGGGTGACCATATATGTATCTTTGATCTCAATTGCTTTAAGTTTTGTATTAGGACTAGTATTTGGTTTTATCCGTTACGTGAAAATTAAATATCTTTCAGCAATTGTGGGGTTTGTAATTGATATTATTAGAAACTTACCGCTATTGTTAATTATCTTCTTTACGTATTTTGGATTACCAGAATTAGGGATTATTACCAATCCAACGGTTGCTTCTATTATTGCCTTGGTAGTATTTGAAGGGGCAATGCTAGCTGAAATTGTGAGAAGTGGGATCGCTGCTGTTGATCCAGGCCAAATGGAAGGTGCTCGATCAAACGGTATGACATATATGCAGGCAATGTATCATGTAATTATTCCGCAAGCCCTCAATAAGATGATTCCATCACTTTTATCACAATTTGTTTCATTAGTTAAGGATACGTCTTTAGCAACAATTATTGTTTTGCCGGAATTATTATTCCATGCACAAATTATTTATAGTCAAAATACTACTTACTTAATTCCAATGTATGTAATTATTGCGATTATGTACTTCATTGTTTGTTTCTCACTTTCAATGGTTGCTAAGCATTTACAAAGTAAATATTAAAAAATAAACCACATGAAAAAATTCATGTGGTTTT
>DBFNNF010000325.1:0-2544 GCA_048407585.1 Lactobacillus johnsonii
AAATAATATTTTTGAGCTGCTAGCAATTATTCCTGTTGGTCTTGCCTTTAGTTGGATGAAACTGGCTCAGTTGGGAGATATTGGTTTATATTTTAGGCTATTACGTTTAATCCGGTTGGCTGGTCTAGTGGGGATGCTAAAAGACATCTTACATACTCATGGTATTTTATATGTAATATACTTTAGTATTGCCTTTTTGATGTTAGGATCAGTTGCAATTTCGATTACTGAGCATGTTTCACTTGATCAAGCATTCTGGTGGGCAATCACTACAGCAAGCACGGTGGGATATGGAGATATTTCTAAACACACGATCTCCCCACAATCTTTACTGGGAAAACTAGTGATTTTAGCGATGATTCTGATTGGAGTAGGGGTAATGGGAATCGTTACTAGTTCGCTTACTGCCTACTTGATGAGAAGAAATGAAGGTAAAATCAGTATTAAAGATAAAGATGCAGATTTGACCTTAATTTTAGATAAATTAGACCGGCTAGAAGATCAAAATAAAATGCTGGCTGAGCAAAATCAAAACTTACAAAAACAAATCCAAGAATTAAAAGAAAATCGTCCTCCTCGGGAGTGGGATAAACTTAAGGAATGGATTGAAAAGAGAAAAGATAAAAATTAAAGCGTAAATTCAAAAATGAATTTACGCTTTTTTACATCTTCAAATAAAAATGTAGAATAATCATGAATAGCAGATAACAACCAGCAATAATAATGATAACCCAACCAGCTGTTAACCAAAATCTTGCCCAGGTTTGTCTATTTGTTGAAAGAACACGACCAAAAACTGCTTGGTTGCCTTTTATTCTAAATCCTACCCATAAACAGATAATTCCAATAATAATTGCTAAAATAAATATAGGAATAGAAATCATCATTCTATCTCTTCCTTTCTGTAACATTCTAATTATAAGGCTTTATGGAAAAAAACAAAGCAGAATTGATAAACTATAAATAGAAATTAAAGAAGCGAGAATAATTATGACAAAAAAGAATCAAATGTATTTTGCGGCTAATCCTGATGCTAAGCATGATGAACACTTAGTTGATTATCATATTGATGATATTGATTTAAAATTTACGACTGATGCGGGCGTTTTTTCAAAATTAAGAGTTGATTATGGTTCTGGCGTTTTAATAAAGGCAATGAAAAACGTTGATTTTCCCAAATATGGAATCTTAGATGTTGGGACTGGTTACGGTCCAATGGGATCATTTGCGGCTAAGTTTTGGCCTGATCAAGAAGTTGATATGGTAGATGTAAATGAGCGTGCCTTAGACTTAGCTAAAAGAAATGCACAGTTCAATGGAATTGATAATGTAAATATTTATCAGTCCGATATTTATGAACAGGTGGATAAAAAATATGGGCTAATTATTACTAATCCACCAATTCGTGCTGGTAAAAAGGTAGTCGACCAAATTTTAACTGAAGCAAAAGACCATCTAGTAGAAAAAGGCGTCTTATTGGTAGTAATTCAGAAGAAACAAGGTGCACCTAGTGCGAAGAAATTAATGACAAAGATATACGGAAATTGTGAGATTCTAGCTCGTGATAAGGGCTACTACATTTTAATGAGTACAAATAATTAAAAAAATAACAATAAAGGTTTATAATGAAAACGGATACAAAGTAGAGAAAAATACTTTGAAAGAAGTGAATTCATTATGAAACTGTTTATTAACATTATTTTAGTCTTGATTGTTTTAGCTGGTCTTGGTGGAATGATTTATTTATCAGTTAATGGTAATCGTTTCTTAGGCGCAGCTGGGTTAGCGATGCTTTATTTCATTGGATCAATCGGCTATTTTGTTAACTGTTATACGATTAAAAAACGTGGTCGTATTTAGATAGAAAGGGTCAAAGGATCTTTTTTATTTTTACTTGTTATCCTATACATGAATATGTTTTATGATGAATTTATTTAATTGAGCTGGTTAATTTAGCCAGCTTTTTTTAGTTATAATAATATTCAGTAACAATAATTAGGAAAGATATCAAAGAAAAATATGTTAACTAAAGAGCAAAAAGAAAAATACATGCACCTAGCCTTTGAACAGGCAAAAAAAGCTGAAGAACAAGGTGAAGTGCCAATTGGTGCAGTTGTTGTGGATAAAGATGGCAACGTGATTGGTGAAGGATATAATAGACGCGAGCTTGATGAAGATGCAACGCAGCATGCCGAAATGATTGCGATTAGACAAGCTTGTAAAAAATTAAATTCCTGGCGTCTAGTCGACTGTAGTTTGTTTATTACACTTGAGCCCTGTCCCATGTGCAGCGGGGCCATCATTAATTCAAGATTAGCTGAAGTTTATTATGGTGCTTTTGATCCAAAGGCTGGAGCAGCAGGCAGTGTCATTGACTTATTTAAGGTAGAAAAATTTAATCATCATCCTAAAATTTATGGCGGTTTGTTCAAAGATCAAGCAGCCCAAATGCTAAAAGAGTTTTTCCGTGAAATTAGACGTAAACAAAAGCAAGATAAATAGTGGAAAAATATAAAGAAGATATATATAAAATATAAAGAAGAT
>DBFNNF010000326.1:0-2257 GCA_048407585.1 Lactobacillus johnsonii
TATTAATATTTAAAGTACTTTAGAAAGAAAGTCTTTTGCACGTGGACTTTGCGGATTTTCAAAAATTTGTTCTGGACTTCCTTGTTCCTGCAAATATCCATCTGCCATAAACCACACTTCATCAGAAACTTCACGGGCAAATCCCATTTCATGGGTAACAATAACCATCGTCATACCTGAATCTGCCAAGTCTTGCATTGTTTTTAAAACTTCGCCAACCATTTCTGGGTCTAATGCACTTGTTGGTTCATCAAATAGCATTACTTCGGGATCCATTGCTAAAGCTCTAGCAATCGCAACACGTTGCTGCTGACCACCAGACAAACTAGAAGGATATTGCTTAGCCCGATCTTTCAAACCAACTTTATCAAGCAATTCTAAAGCCTGCTTTTCAGCTTCTTCTTCACTTACGCCTTTAACTTTCATAGGAGCTAATTTAACGTTTTCAACTACATTCATATTTGGAAAAAGATTAAAGCTTTGGAAAACCATTCCCATTTTTTCTCTTAAAATATCTAATTCCTTTTCACTAATATGTGTTAAATCTTGCCCATCAAAAATTATCTTGCCGCTTGTTGGTGTCTCAAGTACATTAAGACAGCGTAAAAATGTACTCTTACCTGAACCTGATGGACCAATGATACTAATAACTTTTCCCTTTTCAACATTTGCAGAAATATCTTTGAGGACTTCTTTTTTTCCAAAACTCTTCTTTAAATGTTCAACCTTAATCATTGTCATTACGCTTCATCCTCTTTTCAAAGTGATTCAATAATCTCGTTAATGAGAAAGTCATAATAAAGTAAATAATCATGGCAATAAATAATGGTAGAACACCCTTATAAGTTGAAGTTTGAACTAATTGTGTTTGATACATCAGTTCTGCAACTCCAATTACTGAGACCAACGAACTATCCTTTAATAAAGTAATAAATTCGTTGCCTAAAGCTGGCCAAATGTTCTTAATTGCCTGCGGAATAATGACATATCTAAAGGCTTTTTGACGGCTTAAACCAAGTGAGCGAGCTGCTTCCATCTGGCCTTTTGGTAAAGAATCAATTCCTGACCTAATATCTTCAGCCACATAGGCTCCAGAATTAAGTCCAATCGCAATAATACCTGCAACCAAAGCGGAAAGATTAGAAATCAAATATCCAATTCCAAAGTAAACAAATAAAATTTGTACCATTTGCGGCGTACCACGGATAAATTCAATGTAGCAAACAGCAAGCCAGTGTAAAATTGGATTCTTTGATAAACGCATCAAAGCTAAAATGATACCTAAAACAATACCAATAATTACTGAAAAAATAGTAATTACGATTGTGTACCAGATACCCTTAAAGAAATATGGAATGTACTTAGCAAAAGTATTGCTTTTCTTTTCTGTTTTCATATATTTAGCAGCTGCTGGTAAATATTCTTTACTAATCAAGTCTTTTTTCTGAACTTGGTCAATTGTTTTGTTTACTTGAGCTACTAAATCATCTTGTCCTTTAGCAATTGCAACTGCATTTCCCGCTTGAGTTTCTTTTAAGTTTGAACGAACTGCAGCCAAGCCACTATTATTTTCGGCATATGCTTTAGCAATTAATTCTTCTACTACTACTGCAGAAACCTTGCCTGATTGCAAGGCTAAAACAAGATTGTTAATTTTCCCAAGACCCTTTAATTTAGAATCTTTCATTTGAGATTTAACTAAATTATATTGGTTACTCCCCGTTTGTGCTCCAACCGTTTGACCTTTAAGACTTTGGATACTTGTGTACTTGTCTTTATCCTTTTTATTTACTAAGAAATACTCACCACTTGGCTTATAGTAAATTTTTGAAAATGCCACACTTTGCTTTCTTTCAGGAGTAGGCGTCATGGCCGAAATAACCATATCTACCTTTCCTGTCTCGAGTGCAACTAACAAGGAGTCAAAAGACATATTCTTAATAACTAACTTCACACCTAAGTCTTTAGCGATGTCTTTGGCTAGTTCAATATCTACTCCAACATATTTAGTCTTACCATTTTCACTTGCGGTAAATTCTAGTGGCGGATAATCAGCAGATGTGCCGACTACTAATTCTCCACTCTTTTTAATCTTCTTCAAGACACTACCTTCTGCTACTTGCTTTTGGCTAGCCGCTTGAGCTGGCTTGATAAAAGTAGCACCGAGTGAGAAAAACATCAAAAGTGCAAAGAAAAAGCTAAAAAGCTTTGTTTTTTTCATTACGCTCATTCCCTCTATAATTACTATTAAAAAACT
>DBFNNF010000327.1:0-5337 GCA_048407585.1 Lactobacillus johnsonii
ATTAAGAATTTGAATATTTATATTTTTTTAGAGAAACCGCACGCATAAAGGAGAGTGATTAAGAATCAGTCTCCTTTATTTAATTACAGGATGATCAATAAATAAAATAATTCTAATAAAAGCGTTTACATTGAAAAGATAACATGCTATTATACATATGTAAGCAAAAATAAATGTGGATTGTAACTAATACGATTAGGCAAAACCGCGAACTTTTGATACAGACAACTGCCTGTAAGTCTGTATTGAAATTTCGCGGTTTTTTATTTTCCTGGAGGAGTGAGATATGGAATATCGAATAGTCCAAATATTAAACAATAATGTTGCAATTGTTCATACCAGGGATGATAAACAAAATATTGTTATGGGAAGGGGTGTTGCTTTTCATAAGCAAAAAGGAGATTTAATTCAAGAAGAAAATGTTGATAAGGTATTCGAAATAAAAGATAAAAATACCGTTAATGATCTAACAACTTTATTAGCAAATGTACCATTAGATTTTGTAACAACGAGCTACGATTTGATTGATCAAGTACAAGCTAAATATAAATTTGCCGTTGAGCCATATATTTATGTGACCTTAACAACACACCTGTTTGGGGCATATCAACGTTTGATTAAAGATGAAAAAGATATCAATTATTTGCCAGATTTAAGTAATACTTATCCTATTCCATATCAGATTGCAGATGATGTAATTACTGGTTTTAGAAATAGTTTAGATATTTCTTTTCCCGAATCAGAACATAAGAGTATCGCTCTTCACTTCATTAATGCCCATACTAGTGAAAGCATTAATGAAGATAAGAATCAAACAGAAAATGATGAGATTATCGAAGTTGTTCAAGATGAGCTGAACAGAAATGGAATATATAGAACACAACAAAATGCTAATGATTATGACAGACTATTAGTTCACCTAAAATATTTTATTAATCGACTTAATAATAATGAACCAGATAGCTTGCCAATTTCAGAAGGAATGATTGGTGAAATAGAAAACAATTATTCACAAGCATGGCAAATCGTCCAGCATATTAAGGAATTAATGCAGGAAAAATTACAAATAAAGTTGTCACTAAGCGAACAAACGTATTTAACAATTCATATTCAAAGATTAATTTAAGGAGATTAAAAAATGGATGCAGAAAATCAAATTACTAAAGAAGAAATTTCAATGACAGGTTTTTCAATTGTCGCTTATTCAGGAGATGCAAGAACTTATTTAATGCAAGCCATGGATAAGGCGAGTGAGGGAAAGATCACAGAGGCAAAAGAACTTGTTAAGAAAGCCGAAGAATCTATTAACCTAGCTCATAATGAACAAACTAAGCTCTTAAGCAAGGAAGCTGGAGGAGATGACTTAGATGTAACCTTCATTATGGTTCATGGTCAGGATACCTTGATGACAACAATGCTTTTAAAGGACCAGATGAAGACAATTATTAATCTTTATGAGCGAGTAAATAAGCTCGAAGGAAAAAATATTGAATAGAGTAATACTTATAAATAAGTAGTTAAAAATTTTATGAAAGAGGAGGAAGAAAAATGAATGGTTTTACCAAAACAATGGATAAGATGAAACCAAAATTTGAAAAAATTGCTTCTAATCCATATGTTTCTGCGATTCGTGACGGTTTTATTGCCGCGATGCCAATTATTTTGTTTTCAAGTTTGTTTACATTGATTGCCTATGTACCAAATGCATGGGGATTTTATTGGCCAAAATCAGTCGAAAATGCACTGGTCTTACCTTACAACTATTCAATGGGGCTACTTGCCTTATATGTAACTGCAACCTGTGCAAAGAATTTAACTGATTATAAGAACTTGAAGTTGCCTAAGACAAATCAAATCAATTCAATGAATGTTATCTTAGCTGCAGAAATCTCATTTATTATTATTGCGATTAAAGTTGGCAAGAATGGGTTAGATTTAACTTATTTAGGTACTCAAGGATTAATTGCGTCATATATTGTTGGTTTAATTGTTCCAAATATTTATTACCAATGTATTAAGCACAATGTAACCATTAAAATGCCAGATGTAGTGCCACAAAATATTGCCCAGACTTTTAAAGATATTTTTCCAATGACATTTTCAGTTGCATTATTCTGGCTAGTACAAATTGTCTTAAATCAATTATTTGGAGCCAACTTGTCTGAATGTGTGGTAAAAGTTCTTTCTCCACTATTCCACGCAAGTGATACTTACGGTGGTTTAGCCTTAGTAGCTGGTGCGATGGCTTTCTTCTGGTTTGTTGGTGTACAAGGTCCTTCAATTGTTGCACCAGCTGTTGCTGCCATTGAAACGACTAATGTAGGTTTAAACCAACAATTAGTTCATGCGGGAATGCAAGCTAGTCATGCTTTAACTATTAATTGTCAAGATTATATTATGAATATGGGTGGTACTGGATCAACTTTTGTAGTTCCATTTATCTTCTTACTTTTGGCAAAATCAGCTCAAAACAAGGCTGCAGGTAAAGCGGCCATTATTCCAGGATGTTTCTCCGTTAATGAACCTATTTTATTTGGTGCTCCAATCATCATGAACCCAGTCTTCTTCGTTCCATTCTTGATAACACCAATGTTTAATGTTTGTGCTTATAAATTCTTCGTTCAGGTTCTTCATATGAACGCTTTATATAACACTCTGCCTTGGACTGTTCCAGCACCAATTGGTATTATCGTATCCTCTGGCTTTGCTGGCTTATCATTTGTTTATGTGATTTTGACCTTAGTTGTTGATACTTTAATTTGGCTTCCATTCTTTAAGTTTTATGACAACGATTTGTACAAGCAAGAGCAAGCTAAACTTGCTAAAGAAGAAGCTGCTGGCGTAACTACAGCTCCTACTGCTGATTCAGAAGCAACCCTTGCAGCTACTGATAAAGAAGCTAAAGATGGTATCACTAAAGATACTAACGTTATGGTTATCTGCGCCGGTGGTGGTACTTCCGGAATTTTAGCTAAAGCATTAAACAAGATGGCCAAAGAACGTAATTTACCTCTTCATGCTGCGGCTCGTGCCTATGGACAGCATATGGATATTATTAACGACATGGATTTAATTATCTTAGCTCCACAAATGGATAGTATGAAAGGTAATTTGCAAGAAATTGCAGACCATGACGGATCTAAGCTAGTTACAACTACTGGACGTCAGTATATTGAATTAACGCAAAATCCTGATAAGGCGTTTAAATTTGTAGTCGATAGCTTAGCTGGTAAAAATGATGAAAAGAAAGATGAAGATACGACAGGAAGTGTACCAAATGCAACAGTTTAAATTTCCAAAAGATTTTTATTTTGGTGGAGCAACCGCTGCTTACCAATGTGAAGGCGCAACTAAAGAAGATGGTAAAGGTGAAGTAATCTGGGATAAGTACTTGCGTGAACAGGGAACCATTAATCCAGATCCAGCTTGTGATTTTTATCATCGCTATCCAGAAGATTTAGATCTATGTAAAAAGTTCCATATTAATGCAATTAGAGTCTCAATTGACTGGGCAAGAATTTTCCCAGAAGGTGAGGGGAAAATTGAGCCAAGGGGCGTAGAATACTATCATAAGTTATTCAAGAAATGTCGTGAAGACGGTGTTGAGCCTTTTGTAACACTTCATCACTTTGATACACCACAAGCTCTGCAAGATAAAGGTGGATGGTTATCACAAGAAATGCTTGATGCATTTGTTGAATATGCTAAGTTTTGCTTTAAAGAATATGCCGATGAAGTTAGATACTGGATTACAATTAATGAACCAACCTCAATGGCTGGTCAGCAATATGTTAGCGGAACGTTTCCTCCAGCATATAAAGATCAGTTTGATAAATGTTTTGAAGCGGAATATAACCAGAACTTAGTCCATGCACGAATTGTTAATGCTTATAAAGAAGCTGGATATACAGGCCAAATTGGTATCGTTCATGCTCTTCAAACAGTCTATCCAGCAACTGATAGTGAAGGTGATAAGCATGCTGCCGAATTAAAAGATGTGCTGGAAAATAAGTTTTACCTCGATGGTACCTTAGCCGGTAAATATTCTAAAAAAACTTTAGCTTTAGTTAAAGAAATCATTGAAGCTAATGATCAAAAGATGATTGATATTAAGCCAGAAGATGAAAAAGTTCTCTTAAAGGCAGCTAAACAATTAGACTTTGTGGGAGTTAACTATTACTTCTCGAAATTTATGAAGGAATATCATGGCGACACAGAAATTGTTCATAATGGTACTGGTAAAAAAGGAACAGATGTCAATCGAATGAAGGGTGTTGGTGAGGAGATTCATCCAAAGGACTTGCCAGCAACTGATTGGGATTGGATTATTTATCCGCAAGGGATGTATGATCAATTAAAACGTATTTATGATGATTATCCTTTAGTTCATTCAATGTATATTACTGAAAATGGTATGGGCTATAAGGATAAGTTTGAAGGTGAAGACAAGATAGTTGATGATACACCTAGAATTAAATATTTAAGAGATCATATGGAACAAGTAGCGAAAGCAATTAAAGCTGGTATTCCGGTTGATGGTTACTTTGTCTGGTCATTACAAGATATGTTCTCTTGGACTAATGGTTATTCAAAGAGATATGGCTTATTCTATGTCGATTTTAAGACTCAGAAGCGCTATGCGAAAAAGAGTGCATACTGGTATAAAGAATTAGCAGAAACTAGAGAGATTCCTCCGATTGATTAATTTAATAAGAATTTTAGTAAAAAAGCTAAGCAGTTGAATGCTTAGCTTTTTTGTGTATCAGAATGTAAATGAAATTTTCTTAAAATATCAATTCCCTGTCTTTGATATTTATTAGGGATAAAACTTTTTCTCATTGCAATTTGCATATATGCCCATAACTTCTGTCCAGGACGCAAACGAATTATATGTAAATCTTTTTCATCTTTAACAGAATTTTCCATTGCAAGAGCAATTCCAACATTTCTTTTTACTAAATCAATCATCAATTTCATTGTTCTTGCTGTGTATAAGATATCTGGAGTAAAGTCACCAAGTTTTGCTTCTTCATCTAGGCATTCCCTAGTCAGATAACCTTTTTGTCGAGCAATAAATTTACGTTTGCGTAATTCTTGAGCATCAATGACTTTTTTATTTTTCCAAGGATCGTCTTTTCCTGTAATAATAACTAACTCGGTTCTATCTAGATTACGAATGAAGTATGCAGGGTCGTTGATAGGAACCATCCAAGAATAGATTGCAACATCTACATCGCCATTATTTAAATCTTTAAATGCAGTTGCACTTCTTTCAAGCCGAGCGTCTAAAAGATTAACAATATCTTCCTTATAAAATTTTTCTATAATTTCAGGAAT
>DBFNNF010000328.1:0-1949 GCA_048407585.1 Lactobacillus johnsonii
CAGGCTGAGAGATATGGAGTTTTTCGGCTGCTTTAGAAAGTGTCTTTTCTTCAGAAAAAGCTACTAGTTGTTCTAATAAATAATTTTCAAGCATGATTTAAAACCTATAAGTGATAGTTATACTAATATGATTTATTAGTATTTTACGATATTTAATTTTCAATTTAAACTACACATATATTAAAACAATTAGATAAAAAGGTGGGTTTAAATTGAATGATATTAAAGATAAAGTGATTTTAATTACTGGTGCATCTTCTGGAATTGGTAAAGCTACAGCAGAGCTGTTAGTGAAAAAAGGAGCTAAAGTTGCATTAAGTGCTCGACGTGAAGACCGTTTAATTCAATTAAAGGAAAAACTAGGTAATAATGCAATCTATTTAAAATCAGATGTAACTGATCCACACAGCTTGAAAGAATTAGTAGCATTAACAAAAAAGACCTTTGGAAAAGTTGATGTTTTATTTGCTAATGCGGGTATTATGCCCGCAAGTAATTTATCTCAATTAAAAGTTGATGATTGGATGAAGATGGTAGATATCAATGTCAAAGGAGTATTGAATTCAATAGCTGCGGTTTTACCTGAATTTATAGAGCAAAAAGAAGGTCATATTATTGCTACTTCATCGTCCGCAGGGATTTCTCCAGTTCCTGGCAATGCTGTTTACACAGGAACTAAATTTTTCCTGAGAGGACTATTTGAAGCATTTAGATCAGAATCTGCACTGGAAAATAATCATATTCGTTCTACTGTACTTTATCCGGGAGCAGTTCAAACTGAACTCTTAAATACAGTTGCTCCGTCTAAAAGAAAGGAACAAGTAGAGGAATTTTATCAAAATGTGGGAATTGGACCAGATGCAATTGCTGAAGCTGTTTTGTACGCTTTAACACAGCCAAGTAATGTAGATGTTTCTGAAATTATGGTTCGTCCAACTTTAGAACCTTAATTAGTATAAGTGTTAGTTATAGCACAATACCAATTCGGTAATTTATATTTTATAAATAGCGTTCTAAAATAAAGCTGTATTAAAAAATAAGAGGTGCTAATTATGCAAGAACAAAAAATTGTTTTTATGAATAAAGATCTTAATTTACGCTTAGCTGGTATTTTGCGTTTACCGGATGAATTTGATTTATCCAAGAATTATCCCGCAATCGTTGTAACTGGACCTATGCTTTCAATTAAGGAACAAGCTCAAAGTGTTTATGCTAAAAATTTAACTAAGCTGGGCTATGTAACTTTAGTTTTTGATGGTTCTTACTTTGGTGAAAGTGAAGGTGAACCTCGTCAATTAGAACTTCCAGAAGTTAAGGAAACCGATATTGAAGGTGCTGTTGATTACTTAACTAGTTTGCCATACGTTGATAGTGACCGAATTGGTGGTTTAGGAATTTGTGGTTCTGGCTCATATATGTCAGTTGCCGGCGTAAAAGAGCCACGCTTAAAGGCTATTACTGCAATTGTACCTGCAATCGCTGATATCTCTAAGTCTCCTATGGCTGGATTTTTCTTACCAGAAGATAAAGTTAAGAAGGCTAAGGAAGAATACGAAGAAGGCAATGGCCCAGTTAAGTATTTAAACTTTATGCCTCGTGATTTTGCAGAAGGCGCTGCTTACTACTTCACTAAGCGTGGTAATCACATTCGCTGGAGTAATAAAGCTGTTGCTTGGAGTCAACTTTCACTTATTAAGTACAATGTTCCAGAAATTATGAAAGATATGAAGAAGCCATATCTTGTAATTACTGGTGAAAAGGCATGGAGTAGAGAAGCATCGACTGATGTCTTTAACGCAGTTCCAGGCGATAATAAGGAAATGCATGTGATTCCAGAAGCTAGTCACTTTGATATGTATGACTTATATCCATATGTAAGTGAAGGTTTTGAATACATTAAGCCATTCTTTGAAAAGAATTTATAAGATCAAATAAAAAAGCTGTAATGG
>DBFNNF010000329.1:0-6949 GCA_048407585.1 Lactobacillus johnsonii
CACTCATTTTTGCATTTTTATTAACACTAAAATGATCTTGATCAATATGGCTATAGTTAAAAGAAACATTATTAGCAATAAAAGTGCTATTTTTGTTCCACGTGAAACTAGATAATTGGTTTTCTTGAGGAGTAGTAGGAAAAGCTAGAATATCAAAAATTTGTCCTAGAGCATTTTTACCATTTAAAGTTGCATGGAAATCATTACCAAAATCCCGAATTGGTAAAAAGTATTCTGGTGATAAAATTAAAATCACTAATGAAGGATAAAGAACCAAGTTGCCATTGATTAAGCCAATTCCAAGAAACATGGCAATCATTGCAATGGATAATGTGGTAAAGAAGTCTAGCGTAAAGGTGGATAAAATTGCTACTCTTAAGACACCCATTGTCTTTTTACGGTAGTTTTCACTATTTTTATAAACAATATTTCCGTATTTTTTAGCAAGACCTAAAACTTTTAAGGTGCTTAAACCCCGTAAAGCATCAACAAAGTGGTTTTGCAATTTAATGTATCCAGCATATTGTTTACTAGCTTTACTTTGAGCAGCAGTTCCCAAAATAATCATAAATAAGATCAGTAAAGGAAAAACTAAGAGTAAAATCCAGCCAGAGAGGGAATTTAAAGTAAAGATATAAATTAAAATTACCCATGGAACAATTGCGAGGGCAATTAATTTTGGAAAAATTAGCGACAGATAATTGGAAATCTCATCCATTCCATCTAAGAGAGTAGAAACTAAGTTTCCTGTTCCAATTCTTGAGACTAATGCAATTCCACCATCATAGGTTTTATTAAGTAATTGCTGGCGTAAAAGAGTGGTCGTCTGATTTGCATAACGGTTCATATACCATTTTTGAAACCAGTTAATTCCCTGTCTTAATAAATAGAAGATCAAAAAAGTTAAAACATCTTCTGCAATATTAGCAAAAGACTGTCGTTTCCAAGAGCCGACAATTGCTCGAGCAAGGAAAATACCTTGGCCTAAAATAGCAAATGCTTGCAAGAACATTAGTCCTGCAAGCATTGCGAGCATGATTTTGGCTTTTGGTAATTTAAAAAGTCGTTTATCAATCATTTTTATTCCTGTTCTAGATTAGGCGTTTTGATTTACCTTAATCCGGTGTCTAAAGACTACGTATGACCAGATGATATAAGCTAAGGCAATCGGCAAAAGAATTAGAGCAACAATTGTCATTACCTCAAGTGTTAGTTTAGAGTTAGCAGCATTTTTAATTAAAAGTGAGTGAGCTGGATCAGTAGCGATTAATACGCGAGGGAAGAGTCCGTTGAATAAAAGTCCAACAACAGCTACTAAAGTTAATCCACTCGTTACGAAGGCTGCTGCTTGCTTATTTTTAATTAAGGCAATATCAGACCAAGCAGTTAGAACAACAATAAGTAAAGTAATAATTGTTGAAGAAATTGGTCTTAACTTAAAGAAATCAGTTTGGAAGAAAATCAATAAAGCAAAGACAATTTCTCCTAAATAAGCTACAAGATAAAGCTTCTCGTTTAAGTTAGCAGCACGCTTACTTAATTCTGGATCATCAATTCTTAATCTTAAGAAGTTAATTCCATGAATTAAGCAAAGGAGCACTCCTGCTACTCCTGCAACTACTGATAATGGGTTAACAATATTCCAAAAACTTAAACTCATATTTCCTTGAGCATCGATTGGAACACCTTGAATTAGGCTACCGAACATCATCGTAAGGAAAAATGGAGCTAATAAACTACCCCAAAATAGGGCACTAGTCCAAATTCTAAATCCATGTTCAGTTTCGGCATGAGCAGAAAATTCAAAGGATACTCCTCTGATAATTAGGGCAAATAAGGTAAAGAATAGTAAGATGTAATATCCACTAAATAGACTTGCATACCAATCAGAGAATGACGCAAACATGGCACCACCGGCTGTGATAAGCCATACTTCATTTCCATCCCAGTGTGGTCCAATGGTTTCCATCATTACATGTTTTTCTTGATCATTTTTTGCTAAAAATTGTGTTGCCATTCCTACACCATAGTCAAAACCTTCAGTAAAGTAGAAGATCATGAACAGAAGGCCAATTAATAGGAACCAAAGCAACTGTAAAAAATCAATTCCATCGATCATTAGTATGCACCCCTTTCAAGTGCACCAGCTACACCCATATCAAGTTGACGTTTACAGTAATAGATCATTACGCCGCCAAGAGTTGAGAAGATTAGGAAGTACATAATATTTGTGAACCAGAGCTCACCAGTGGTTGTACTTGCAGAAATTGAATCTGCAATTGTAAATAGGCCATAGACAGTCCATGGGAAACGACCAAGTTCTGTAATGAACCAACCACAAGTATTAGCAATAAATGGAAGAAAGGTTGAAATACCTAAAATCCATAAGAACCAGCGTTTGTTTTCAATTGTATTCTTCTTTGGACGAGTCCAAATTAAGCCTAAAATTGCAAGTAAAGCAAATAATGCACCAAAACCGGCCATGATTCTAAAGCTATAGAATAAGGTCTTAACCGGAACATAATAGCTCATGTCTTTGCCAAACTTTTTATCGTATTTTGCATGCAATTCTTTATTGATTTGATTCATTCCTTTAATGGAACCACTGGTACTGTGGTAGGTAAGAATGGTTAAAACATCAGGAATAGAAATTGCACCTTCATTTTTATGTTCTTTAGTATTTAAGTTAGCAACAATATCCCATGGAGCGTGATCGCCTGTTGTTTCATAAACACCTTCAGTTGCTGCAAACTTCATTGGTTGTTCGTGAATTTCAACTTGAGTTTGATAGTCACCAGCACCAATTTCAGCAATTGAGGCAAATAAGGCAACCCAAAGAGCGATACGCATGGACTTTTTATGGAAGTTAACATCACGTTTTCTAAGTAAGCCAAAAGCAGCCATCCCAATTACTACAAATGAAGCCGTAACAATGGCACCGATTACTACGTGTGGGAAACTAGCCCATAGTTGTTCGTTGGCAATTAAAGCCCAAAAACTAGCCATTTGTGCCTTACCATTTTTAATGACATAGCCAACTGGATGCTGCATAAAGGCATTAGCAGTTAAAATCCAAATTGCACTTAGCATTGAACCAATAAAAGAGATCCAAACTAAGGCACAGTGCAACGCTGGCTTAAACTTGTTCCATGTAAACATCCATAAACCAATGAAGGTAGATTCCATAAAGAAAGCTAGCAAAGCTTCAATAGCCAATGGAGCACCAAAAATATCACCCATGAAACGAGAGTAGTCAGACCAGTTCATTCCGAATTGAAATTCCTGAATAATTCCTGTAACTACCCCGACAGCGAAGCTCAATAGATAAATTTTTCCCCAGAATTGAGCCATCTTTTTATATACTTCGTCCTTTTTAACGACGTAGAGTGTTTCCATGATTGATACAATGAATCCCATCCCAATGGAGAAGGGAACAAAGAAGAAGTGGAAGACTGTAGTCATTGCGAATTGGAAGCGGGCAAGATCTAACATTGTTACACCCGATAACATTTTCATTCACCTATTTCTATTTCCACATATATAACATCTGTTACCTTAAGCATATACTTTATTGATGCCGTTTTCAATAAAATATAAGAATAAGTTCATAACTTTTTTCTTAGGTAAGTTTAGAGCAAAAAAATAAGGATTTCAATGTTGAAATCCTTATAGATTTATTCACTTCTTAAAGCAATTGCGGCGTCTTTTTTAGCAGCCATTCGAGCTGGTATATGACCACCAAGCATTGTTAAAACAGTACTAATAATTACTAAAATTAAGGCTTGCATTGGGTCGAGTTGCGCAACGTTACTCATATTAGTAATTGCGTATAATACGGCGTTGATTGGGAAAGTACATAGGTAAGCAATCAAGATACCCAAAATACCAGAAAAGAGGCCGAGAATAAAGGTTTCAGCATCAAAGACACGGGTAATATCCCGTTTTCTAGCACCTAAAGCCTTTAGCACACCAATTTCCTTTGTACGCTCTAAAACAGAAGTATAAGTTAAAATACCGATCATAATCATGGAAGTAACTAAAGAAATAGCAGCAAAAGCAACTAAAACGTCAGTAATTCCGTCAAGCAGACCACCAGTTAACTTAGTGACGGTGCCTGACATATCAGTGTAGATAACCTGATCTTTTTTAGCTTTACCCTTATTATATTTGTCTAAGTAATCGAGAACTTTATCTTTAGACTTAAATGAATTTGGATAGATAAGAATACCGCTAGGGATGCTAGAACCACCAAGAGATGCAATAAATTGCTCTTTTTGAGTTTGGTTCATTGGCTGGTTGGTCATTACATTGGTAGTACTATTTTTTTGTGCCTTAACAATATTCGAATTTTCATTTTGCTTAATAATTTCTTGAGTTAAACCATCGCTGTAGGCAATTCCATTATCTAGAAGAGCCATTTGACTATTATTTTTACCCCGAATAACGGCACTTAACTTTAAGGTTAAGTTGCTAGAATCATACATTGATTTAGATGCTTTTTGTGGAACGAAGTTTCCAGTAGGCAATTCTTGATAATAATTGTTATTGCTAATTACCTTAAAAGTACGGCCGACAAGTTTGTTTAGATCAATTTTTTGACCATCTTTAATTGAAATACCTAAATTTTTAAGTGCGTTAATATTAGCTTGATTTTTATTATTTAAAACAAGAACTACTTCGTTATTTGACTTAGGCCAGGAACCAGCAAGGAGTTGGTAATTGTCCTTTAAAAAGGTTCCTTGCTTTGAATCAAGCGTTTTCGGAAAGACACTTGTGTTAATCCCAACACTATTCATCCCTTGAAGTTGAGCACTAGCAATAGCAGAACCGGAGTTGTTAACATTAGAAAATTCTACGTGTTTAATTTTGCCGTTGTCATTAGTTAAAAGATTAAGCTGGGTTCCTCTAATAAAGGAAATATTATTGGCATACGAAGGATTAATTTTCTTAACATAGTTAATATAAGACTGAGTAATCTTATTTTCATGCGTATTTTTCTCGTTGTCTGGTTTTGCGGCAACGAGATATCCCTTATTTTTGACATTTTTGTCAGATTCGGTTCGGCTTGTAGCGGCGTTCATGTCTGTTGCCGTTTGAGAAATAGAAATTGGAAATTTAGCAAGTGTTTTACTTTGCGTTTCATTAATTTGTTTTTGAAAACCATGTGATAAAGCTAAAACAATGGCAATTCCAATAATTCCGATACTTGAAGCAAAGGCAGTTAAAAAAGTTCTACCTTTCTTAGTCATAATGTTAGTAAAGCTAAGTTTTAGAGCATTCCAGTAAGACATTTTTGTCTTTTTGAGTTTAAAAGTGTCCTTTACTTCTTTTTTAGGCTCAAAGGCATTTGAATCACTAAGGATTTTTCCATCTTGGAAATGAACGATTCTGCTTGCATATTCTTCAGCTAGCTCGGGATTATGTGTAACCATGATGACTAATTTATCGTGGCTGAGCTCTTTGATTAGCTCCATAATGCTTTCACTGGTTTTAGTATCTAAAGCTCCTGTTGGCTCATCACATAGAAGAATATCGGGATCATTAGCTATTGCCCGGGCAATAGCTACTCGTTGCATTTGTCCGCCGGATAATTGATTAGGACGCTTCTTTAAATGGTCGCCTAAACCAACGCGCTTTAGCGCAGCAATTGCCTTTTCGTGGCGTTCATTGCTACTTACGCCTGAGAGCGTCATACCAAGCTCTACATTTTCAATAATAGAAAGGTGAGAAATAAGATTATAACTTTGAAAAATAAAGCCGACAGAATTATTGCGGTAAGCATCCCAGTCAGTTTGAGAGAAATTTTTCGTCGATTTACCATTGATGATAATGTCTCCAGAATCGTAATGATCTAATCCACCAATTACATTCAAAAGCGTCGTCTTACCAGACCCACTAGGACCTAAGATAGCAACGAATTCACTGTTACGAAAATTAATCGTAACATCATCTAATGCATGTGTGACGGTATCACCTACGTGATAGGTCTTTTTTAAGTGTAAGAGTTGTAGCATATTTTTTCCTTTCTAAGCAATTATGTATTTGCCCCAGCCTAATACGGCAAAAATTGCTTGGATTATAAATAAAATTGCAATTAAACCAATGATAACAAAATGGCGTTTCTTATGCATGATAAAGACCCCAGCAAATTCACGAATTGTAGCATTAGGTAAAAAGTAAAAACGCGTAGTTGCTCCAATGCCATTAGCCTTTAAATAGGCCATTTTTGCATAAAGGCCTGCTCTAAAAAGATGATAGTTATTAGTGAAAAACTTAGCTTTAAAGTTTGAATTTCCCCAATCGTTAACTGCTACTTTTTTTGAGTAGAGCATGTTTTGATAGGTATTAGTTGATTTATCTTCTAATAAAATCAAGTTAGGGTCATAACCATGTTTAACGGCGTAATCTTTCATTGCGGCTGCTTCAGAGAGATCCTCGTCTTTTCCTTGTCCACCTGACATAATTAGTTTGGGACGTTTATGTCCTTTATCATATTGTTTATTAGAAAAAGCAATAGCTCGGTCGATTCTTGCCCCTAACAGGCGTGATACTTTCTTTCCTTCAATTAATCCTGCACCGAGAACAATTAGATAATCTTGGTTGTAGCGACGAGGAACGATTTGATATAAAACTAAATTGAGTAAGAAATTATACATGACAAATAGAAGATAAAAGGCAATTAAAGTTGCTCCAGCTACTAGAGAGTGCAGCCAGCCTGGTAACCGATGAAATACACCTAATCTATTTAAAGTCCATATTCCTACTAAAAATAAACCAATAATCAAAGTTAACAGATTTGGCAGGGAATGACTCTCATACTTCCAGACAAAATACGCATTCCATAGAAAGAAAACCCAAGAAAAAGTTACTAAGAAAAATATTCCAAATAGGATAGCCAAAGCAAGGAAAGAAAATGAGGTAGTTAGTAAAGCATTATGTTGTGAAATAA
>DBFNNF010000330.1:0-13150 GCA_048407585.1 Lactobacillus johnsonii
TTTAATTTTTTCCGTTTACTCAATGAAATTGTATAAACAACATTAATAGTACCCAGAAGTAATACGGCAAACCATATAGTTTTTAAGAAAAATACTTTTTGAAGTAATGCTGACACAATGGCGCCAAGTGCAAAAGCAATAACTAAGAACATATAGTTAACAGCTGCATTATGCTGAGATTTATCTTCACCAAAGAAATATGCACTCCAGGCAACGACAGATTTTTTTAAATTACCAGTTGTAAATGCATTATTATACCCCATACCTTCGATCTTACTAAAGGAAGCATTTTGAACAGCCAGTCCAAAGGCAATTACAGGCACAACATAATAATTCGGAACAGTTTTAGGAACAAAGCCTACTCCTAAGCAAATAAGTAAAATTGGAAATAGACAAAATACGCGCCAATAATTACTTTTTACGTATTTATGAAAAAGACCTACCAGCAATAACCCTAAAGTAAATGCAATAAATGTAGTTGCTCTATTTAACATACCAGCTATATTGTGATCCGCAAATGCTGAAGCAAAGAAGATAACATTTCCTGTTTGACCTGCAGATAAAGTATGTCCTCGTTGAATATAAGTATAAGCATCAATAAAACCAGCTGAAAAAGTTAAGGATGTGGCTAAAATACGTGATTCTGATGGTCGATACTTATCATTAGTAAATATATTCATATTTAACCCCCATGTTATAAGCCCAAATTAAAAACATGATCAAGGTAGACCATGTTTTAACTGAATTAATCTTCAATCTGAATGTTCTTAATAATTACATCTTCTTTAGGCTTATCATTTGCCTTATCACGTGGAACCTTTGCAATTTCATCAACGACATCCATACCATCAATTACTTGACCAAAAACCGTATGACGACCATCTAACCATGGGGTTCCACCCTGTTTATATGCTTTTACAATTTCTTTTGGATAGCCAGCTGCATCCATTTCCTTAATCATTCGTTTAGGCACATTCTTATTTTGAACAATAAAGAATTGACTCCCATTAGTATTAGGACCAGAATTAGCCATGGAAAGTGCACCACGTAAGTTAAAGAGTTTATTTGAAAACTCATCTTCAAAAGGATGTCCCCAGATACTTTCACCGCCAGTACCGTCACCCTTTGGATCACCACCTTGGATCATAAAGTCACTAATTACACGATGAAAAGTAGTATTATCATAGTAACCTTTTTTAGCTAAACGAACGAAATTTTCTACAGTCATTGGAGCATCTTTTTCAAATAATTGAACTTTAATATCTCCATGATTAGTTTTAATTACTGCTTTTGGACCTTTTACATTTTCAAGGTCTAATTGTGGATATTCCATTTTAGTCCTCCTATTTTTAATCTGTTCTAGTCTATTCTACTATTTATTACTAGACACTTCATTAATCTATTTCTTCTTTCAAATATTTTCTAATGGTATCGAGCATAATTTGGCCATATGCTTTTAATTTTGCTTGACCAACACCTGAAATATTCAAAAAGTCTGTTTTTGTTTTAGGTTTTTGAAGCGCCATATCTCTTAATGATTTATCAGAGAAAATATAAAATGCTGGTATTCCCTGCTCTTTAGCTAACTCTAAGCGTGTTTCCTTTAAACGCAAGAATAGGTTATTTTCCTTTTCTGAAATTTGATTAGTAATTGGAATCGATTTTCTAACATTTTTTGAGATCTTTTGACTTACTTGCTTTTTATCATCTAAAACGTCCCAGCCTAAATTAGTTACATGAACTACAGGATATTGAGTATCTGTTAACTCCAAGTAGTTATGACTGATTAGATAATTAATTAAATCTAAGGCAGCCCTCTTTCCTAACTTCAAACTACCATAATTTTTAAAATTAGATGCCCGAATCTCTCGCATGCGCTGATTATTGGCACCTGTAACTACATCGGCAACTACATTTTTGCCAAAACGTCCATCAAGTTCATAAATTGTTGAAATTATTTTTTTGCTTTCTGCAGTAATATCTTTTTCAATAAATGTTCCCAAACAATTAGAACATTTGCCACATGGAGGACAAGTTTGACCAAAATATCTGACGATAAATTGTTGTAAACATTCCGTTGTATTGACGTACTTAGTAATTGCAGCTAATTTCTGGTATTGAATTTTTTGGTATTCATCATCTAAATCAGATTGTTCAATAAACCAACGATATAGTCTAATATCTTTCGGATGATAGATTAATATTCCTTCACATGGCTCTCCGTCTCTGCCTGCTCTCCCGGCTTCTTGATAATATGATTCTAAGTTTGGAGTACTATTAGCGTGAATTACAAATCGAACATTTCTTTTATCAATTCCCATACCAAAAGCATTTGTTGCAACAATCACTTGGACCTTATCGAATTGAAAGGCATCTTGTACGTCAGCTCTTTCTTTATTAGATAGCCCAGCATGATAACTCGCTGTTAAAATTCCATTTTGAGCTAAATAGTCAGTCAACTCTTCAACATTCTTTCTTGTACTCGCATACACAATCCCTGATTGATTGGGATGCTTTTTAATATAATCTAAAAGATATAAGTTAGTATTTTTAGGATTATCGACTACCTTGAAGCTCAAATTTGGTCTTGCAAATGAAGTAATAACATAATTTTCAGCTGGAATATTTAATTGGTCTGCAATATCTTTCTGCACTGAAGGGGTTGCTGTTGCTGTTAAAGCTAAAATATTAGGCTGGCTTTTAATTGACTTTACTCCCTCCATAATTTGGCGGTACGCAGGTCTAAAGTCATGGCCCCATTGAGAAATACAGTGGGCTTCATCTACTGCAACTAAAGAAATATCCAAAAAGTTTAATTGATAGCGAAAATAATCCATTGCTAGCCGCTCAGGAGTTATGTATAAAAGTTTTATTTTTCCTTCATAGGCTTGTCTCAAGATTGGATTTACTTCTTCTTGAGGAGTTGCTGAATTTAAGGCAGCAGCATTAATGCCATTTTGTTTTAGAGAGTCTATCTGATCCTTCATTAAGGAAATTAAAGGAGATATTACCAACGTTACACCAGGGTTAACCAATGCTGGTATCTGATAACACATTGACTTTCCTGCTCCAGTTGGCATTACAGCTAAAACATTTCTTCCTTTAAGAACTTGCTCAATAACTCGCTCTTGTCCAGGACGAAAAGTTGTATAACCAAAAACATTCTTTAGTACTTCTATTGATGATTTCATTTTCCTCTACTAAATAAAAAAACAAGTATGAAAGGATCATACCTGTCTTTTTCTAAATTAAACCAAATAATTAAGCTTCAAAAGCGTTAGTTAATGGAGGAACAACTTGCTTCTTTCTTGAAACAACGCCTGGTAATTTAACTTCTGAATCTGATAATTTAGCGTTAAATGCTTTTTCAAATTTAGCTTTTGATTCATCACTACCTACTACTAAAGCTTCTGAATCTGAGTCAAGGATGTTAGTAATTAAAAGCATAAACATATCATAGCCTTCACGCTTAGAAGCTTCATCCATAGCCTTTAATAAAGCGTCTTTACGTTCTAAGGCTTCTGGTAAATCAACAACGTTAATTTGTGCTACACGAACGTTGCTACCGTTTAATTCAAAACTCTTAGCATCTAAATCAATTAGGTCTTCTTCTGACTTGTCAGCAATATTAGTACCGGCTTTAAGCATCTTAAGACCGTATTCTTTGTAGTCAACGCCAGCAATATTTGCTAAAGATACTACAGCTTCTTTATCTTGGTCAGTAGTAGTTGGTGACTTTAAGAGTAAAGTATCTGAGATAATAGCTGAAAGCATAATTCCTGCAATATCTTGTGGAATTTCAATTTCTTTTTCGTTGTACATTTGCCACATAATGGTACTGGTACAACCAACTGGAGCTGCACGGTAGTATAAAGGATCAGCAGTATTGAAGTTCATAATACGGTGGTGATCAACTACATGAGTTACTTTAACCTTATCAATGTCAGAAACACTTTGTTGAGGTTCGTTATGGTCAACAAGCATAACTGCATCAACTTCATTTGAAGCAGTTTCAATAACACGAGGTGCGGTAAAACCAAACTTATTTAAAGCATACTTAGTTTCATCATTAGCTTCACCTAAAGCAACAGCTTCGGTATCGTAACCTAACTTATTTTGTAAGTATGAGTATGCAATTGCTGTTCCGATTGCATCTGTATCAGGATTTTGGTGACCAAAAATCAATTCTTTTGCCATTATATAGAGCTCCTTTAAAATTATATCTACCTAATTATTTTAGATTAAAAGTTAAACTTAAGCAAATCTATCACGCATTAAAAAGGCATCCTTTTGCTATAAAAAGAATGCCTTAAAACTAAATATTAACTTTAATATCCTCTAGTCTACTATCATAATCTTTTTCTTCAATAAACTTATCCCACTCTTTTAGGAAGTTGACTAGTCGAGGTATTTCACTCTTATTTTTACGATAAATAAAACAACTTTCAAAGTTTGTCTCACTCTTTGTCTTTACTGGAGATAATGTAATTTCAGCCTTGTGTGCCTTATAAAAACTCTTGGAGACATAGGTGTTATAGTCAGTTTGTTCAGCAAATTTGATTAATTGATACGGAGCAGTAAAGGTTACGGTAGTATTTAGTTCATTGTTTGGAAACTCACTAGCATAAAAGCGACGAACAATTTGTGGTAAGTAGTAGTCCTTAGGATAAGCAACCCATTTATGCTGAGTTGTTTTATTAAATTCATCTTCTGGATCGTGAGTTAAGAAAATAACTTCTTCAGGATAAATTTGTTTTGCCATATATTGTTTCATGTTCTTCACAGTCGAATTATGATCTGGCATGTAAAGAACTGCTAAATCTAATTGATTATTATCTAGTCTATCCCAAAGCTCTGTCCTATTATAAAAACCGACATGCAATGTTATATCAGGATATTTATGGTTGAATTTAACTAAGAATTGATCAATTACTCTTGCTTCAATAGTAGATAATATTCCTAAAGAAATAGTTCCGGTATCTGATTTAGTGTACTGCTGGATACTGTCTACGGCATTATTAACTGTTGAAAATAGTGCTTTTGCTGTCTCTTCCATCTTTAAACCAGCATCAGTTAAATATAGTTTCTTACCCATTTGTCCAAATAATGGGGAACCAACTGCTCGTTCAAGTTTTTTAATTTGTTGAGTTAAAGCCGGCTGAGTAATACCTAAAATTTGAGCTGCTTGCGTATAGCTCATATTATCAATTAATTGAAGAAAGTAACGTAATGATTTCGCGGATAGAACCGCATCAGTATTTGTTTTCATAATTGAATACCTCTTATATAAATCTGGAATAATAGCAAATGAATAAGATTTTTAAATACAACTAATTATTTTCTGATAGTCCTTTAGTAAAGCTTAATATTCATCTCACACTTTTTATAATAACACCTGTGCCAATAATAATAAAAAATTTTGCATAAAATGCATACTATTTTCCTATAATTCTTATTTTAATAAAAAAACTAAGGATAACAGTTCAATTATTATCCTTAGTTTTTAACTAATTAAAATAAATCTTCAGTTTTATCTCTTCCATCTGCAATTGGCCGGCCAAGTGTTAATGAGACAGGAGTACCATCTGTCATTGGGTCTAGTACAAAAGATCCATTGGAATAGCGATCGCCCAGTGGGAATTCAGAAGTATTGAGCTCAATATGACGATCACTAGAAGTATTCAAATGGAGAATATGGTTTTCACCATAACTACTAATTGCCATAATTCGATGAGGCTTAGTCTTAAGTTCACGTAGTACAAGGACACCTCGTTTTGCACGCGTAACTTTATTTATAAGGTTAAGTTTGAGTTGCTTAAAGGCCCCGCGTTGAGTGATAATTCCAACCTTAATTAAATCAATATATTTAGGATCAGCTAAAACATAATTTACTATGTAGTCATCATCTTTAAGGTTAACAGATTTAACACCTACTGCTTTTGAACCAGATGTAGGTATTTCACTAATATCAAATCTTACTGCGTAGGCTTGGTTAGTAATTAGAGTTATTTCTTGCCTACTATCAGGTTGAACTTGATCAATACGGACAACTTTACTGTCATTACTCTTAAGCTTAATAGCAGTAATTGCACGAGACTTATATGTTCTAGTAGGTTGTAAATCAGCTAATGTAACTTGTTTAATATATCCATCGTTAGTAGCAATCAAAAAGTTCAAACTTGCATTTAAATCATTAACTTCAAACACCCGAATAATTTCTTCATCACTATCAAGACCAATTTCTTGAGAAAGGTGCTGCCCCGTTTCTTTCCATTTCGTTTCAATTAATTCATGCACTGGACGATAAATTAGGTTTCCTTTATTAGTAAAAATATAAAGGTTATCCAAGGTAGACATTGTTTTTTCAAACACAACCTTATCACCAGCAGGCAATCCATTATCTTCATCATCAGTTGATTGGAATGAACGGAGAGATGACCGCTTCAAATAGCCGTCTTTACTTACTAATACTCGTACATCTTCATCAGCTACAAGAGCTTTTTCATTAATTTCAATTTTAGCTGCTTTAGCAGTGATTTCTGTTCTTCTTGGTGAACCGAATTCTCTTTTTACCGCATTTAATTCTTTAACTACAACTCTTTCAAGAACCTTATTATCACTTAATATTTCATTGAACTTTTCGATTTTTTTATTTAAATCTGCTTGTTCCTTTTTAAGTTGGTTAACATCAGTATTAGTTAAACGGTATAACTGCAAAGAAACTATAGCTTCTGCTTGATTAGGAGTGAAGTCATACTTAGCAATTAAATTCTTTTTAGCATCTTTTTTATCTTTAGATGATCTAATAGTCTTGATTACTTGATCTAGGATATCTAAGGCATGAATAAGACCTTCAACTATTTCTAGACGCTGTTTAGCCTTCTTTAAATCAAATTCTGTTCTCTTAGTTACAACATCTTTTTTATGTGCTAAGTAAGAAGATAAAATACGCTTTAATCCAACTTGTACGGGAGTCATACGATCAATAGCCACCATATTGAAATTGTATGAAACTTGCAAGTCAGTGTTTTTAAATAGATAGTTCAAGATGTTTTGACTATCAGCACCCTTTTTAAGTTCAATTACAATTGAAAGACCGTGACGATCAGTTTCATCTCTTACTTCTGAAATTCCGTCAATTTCTTTATTTAAACGGATTTCGTCAATTTTCTTAACCATCATTGCTTTATTTACGCCGAAAGGTACTTCGGTTACAACGATTTGCTGACGATGGCCCTTAATTTCTTGAATTGTAGTCTTAGACCTAACTTGAATTCTTCCACGACCAGATTCATAGGCCTCTTTAATGCCCTTAGTTCCTAGGACAATGCCACCTGTTGGAAAATCGGGTCCCTTAACAAATTTCATCAAGTCATCTGTTGTAGCATCGGGATGCTTGAGCAGGTAAACGGCTGCTTCAATAACTTCAGCAAGATTATGCGGTGGAATTTCAGTTGCATATCCAGCTGAAATACCTGTCGATCCATTAACTAATAAGTTAGGAAAGTGAGCCGGTAAAACTGTTGGTTCATACTCTGTATCATCAAAGTTCAAAATCATTTGAACAGTTTCTTTATCAATATCTTGTAAAAGTAAATTAGAAATTTTACTTAAACGAGATTCGGTGTAACGCATGGCTGCTGGACCATCCCCATCCATTGATCCATTATTACCGTGCATTTCAATTAACGGTTCACGCATTTTCCAATCTTGCGATAAGTGAACCAAAGCCCCATAAATAGAACTGTCACCGTGAGGGTGAAAGTTACCCATAACATTACCGACAGCTTTTGCCGCCTTCTTATAAGGCTTATCATATGTATTATTATCTTTATACATCGCATAAAGAATACGACGTTGAACTGGTTTTAAGCCATCTCGAATATCTGGGAGAGCACGTTCTTGGATAATATATTTTGAATATCGTCCAAATCTTTCACCCATAACTTCTTCAAGAGGTAATTCCCTAATTCTTTCATTTGTTTGTGTCATTTAAAAATATAACCTCTTAATCTCTACTTGTTTCTAGAATTGATCCGTCTTCACCCATACGGAATTTAACGTTTTCATCAATCCATTTTCTTCTAGGAGCCACTTTATCTCCCATTAAGGTTGTTACACGCTTTTCAGCAAGTTGAGCATCGTCAATCTTAACTCTAATTAAGGTACGAGTTTCGGGATTCATAGTTGTTTCCCATAATTGGTCAGCATTCATTTCACCCAGACCTTTGAAGCGCTGCAGAGCAAAGCCTTTACCCATGTCTTTAGAGTCTTCGCTCAATTCTTCATCAGTCCAAGCATATTTAATCTTGGCTTTTGCTCCATTACCTTTTTGTAATTTGTATAAAGGAGGAAGCGCAATATACACACGACCTGCTTCAACCATTGGTCGCATATATCTGTAAAAGAAAGTTAAAAGCAAAATTTGAATATGCGCACCATCAGTATCCGCATCTGTCATAATGATGATTTTATCGTAATTTGCATCCTTAATTTGAAAATCTGATCCAACACCAGCACCGATCGTATGAATCATGGTGTTGATTTCTTCATTTTTAAAGATGTCTTGTAACTTAGCCTTTTGCGTATTTAAGACCTTGCCTCGTAATGGCAAAATAGCTTGAAACTTTCTATCTCTTCCTTGCTTTGCAGAACCACCAGCTGAGTCACCTTCGACTAGGAATAACTCATTTTTCTTTGGATTACGTGATTGAGCAGGAGTTAATTTTCCTGAAAGAATCTCTTTCTTTCGTCTCTTTTTACCACTTCTGCTTTCATCTCTGGCCTTTTTAGCAGCTTCACGTGCATCCCTTGCTTTTTGTGCTTTCTGAACTAAGCTTTGAGCAAATTCACCGTTTTCCATTAAATAGTAGGAAAGTTGTTCATACACAATGCTATCTACAACACTTCTAGCTTGAGGAGTTCCAAGTTTTCCTTTAGTCTGTCCTTCAAATTCTAGTAATTCTTCTGGAATCTTAACAGATAATACTGCACTTAAGCCTTCACGATAATCGCTACCTTCTAGACCTTTATCCTTATTCTTTAATAGCCCTTGCTTTTTAGCATAATCATTAAAAGCCTTTGTAAAACCACTACGCGCCCCAGCTTCATGACTACCACCATCAGCTGTACGAACATTATTTACAAATGAAACAAAGTTTTCGGAATATCCATCATTGTATTGACCTGAAAATTCAACTTCGATTCCATTTTGTTTACCAGAAAAGTAAAAAACATCTCCCATTGTATCTTTATCTTCGTTTAAATAAGATACAAATGACTTAATTCCGTCTTCATATAGAAACTCATCATGATGTTCTGGTTCGCGTTCATCAGTTAATGTGAATTTAACACCTTTTAATAGAAAAGCTGACTCACGAATTCGTTCTTGAATGGTTTCGTAATTATATGTGGTAGTAGAGAAAATAGTTGGATCTGGTTTAAAAGTAATAGTAGTACCATTTTTATCCTTAGTCTTGCCTAAATGCTTAAGCGTACCAATTGGATGGCCACCATTTTCAAATTCTTCTTCATATGCTTGACCGTCTCTGACTACTCTTACTTTTAAGTAAGAAGATAATGCATTTACAACAGAAGAACCTACTCCATGTAAACCACCAGACGTTTGATAATTCTTTTCGGTAAACTTACCACCTGCATGTAGCACAGTAAGGATAACTTCAATAGTAGGAATTCCTGATTCATGCATTCCTGTTGGCATCCCACGTCCAAAATCTTGAACCGTAACTGAATTATCTTTATGAATAGTTACATTGATTTCTTTACCATAACCAGCCATTGCTTCGTCAACTGAATTATCGACGATTTCATAAATCAAATGATTTAACCCATGCCGATCAGTTGAACCGATATACATTCCTGGACGTTTTCTTACTGCCTCTAGCCCATGAAGAATCTGAATCGAAGAATCATCATATGAACTGGTAGTTTTATTTGCTTTAGCCAAATAAATGCCTCCATTTTTAACAGACAATCAAAATCAACCCCACAGCTATTATAATCTTTGTTAAAATAGCTTTAGATTTTAAATGGGGTTGAAAAGTGAATGTCTACGTTGAATTATTTACTAATTTTTATTTTAGCATACTTGATTGGATCCTTTCCCACAGGTGTGTTAGTCGGAAAGATATTTTTTCATGAAGATATAAGAAATTTTGGTTCGGGAAATATCGGAACAACCAACTCGTTCAGAGTAATGGGACCTGTAGCAGGCAGTGCAGTTTTAGTCATTGATGTATTAAAAGGTACACTGGCAACAGATTTACCATTAATTTTCCATCTAAAGGGACCAAAATATTTATTACTAATTGCTGGTGTCTGTGCCATTTTAGGTCACACCTTTTCCATCTTTCTAAAGTTTAAGGGAGGAAAAGCGGTAGCAACTAGCGCCGGCGTCTTTCTTGGTTACAATTTAAAGTTCTTTGGACTATGTGCCCTAGTATTTTTACCAATGCTATTTATTACCTCATATGTAAGTTTATCAAGCTTGGTTTCAATAGTTATCATCTTTATTTGTTCTTTTTGGTTTCATGATATCTTTCTTACAATCATTACAGGAATTATGATGATCTTGCTCTTTGTAAGACACCGCTCCAATATCAAGCGCCTAATTAACCATGAAGAAAATATCGTTCCTTTTGGACTATGGTATTGGTACAAAAAGTCTCATGGATTGCTAAAAAAGAATGCTAACAATAAATAAACAGAACAAAAGACTGTTTAGGTAAACTCCTCAACAGTCTTTTTGCATAAGTATTATACTTTATTTGAACAAATGTTCGCAAGGTGAAATTTTAGCACCTAATTAATACGGATAATTATCTAGGCGGTCTTTCTCAGTGATTTTTCTAACTACTCGGCCTGGAACACCTAAAACCAAAGAATTGTCTGGAATATCTTTCGTAACTACACTGCCAGCTCCAATAACGCAGTTGTTTCCAATCGTTACTCCTGGACAAACAGTTACATTACTAGCTAACCAGCAATTATCGCCAATTGTAATTGGTGCGCCATATTCGATATCTGCTATCTTACCATCTGCTTGCAGACGCGCATTTCTTTGCTCTGGCAATAAGGGATGCAGCGGCGTTACTAATGAAGTATTAGGACCACACATTACATTGTCTCCAATAGTAACGGGACAAGTATCTAAGATAGTCAAATTAAAGTTAGCATAAAAGTTTTTACCTAATTTTGTAAATTTACCATAATCTACTTCAATTGGTCCTTGGAGGTAAACTCCATCTTCATGATCTGGGAATAAATTATCAATAATTGCTTTTCTTACTTCTTTATCTTCATCTGCTGTTTGATTATAATCGCGGCTTAAGCGATGCGCCTTTGTCGAAATAGCTCTTAATTCTTCTGTGTCGGGACGATAAGGTAATCCTGCTAGCATATTTTTAGTATTTTCTTCCATTTCTTACCCCTTACTTTCTTATACTTTTTAATATCTTTAAAATATCATATTTGGTGTTGGGATTATAGTGAATAAAAAAATAGATAGAAACATAAATCATGCTTCTATCTATTTTAAAATTATGCAATTGATTTAATCTTACTTATGAAAAAGACACTGTTAATTGCTTACCTAATGCATTAGCAATTTTAGTTAAAGTTTCAATACTAGTATTAGAACCTTTTTCAATTCTAGCAATAGTAGATTGAGGAACTTTAGCAGCAGCAGCTAGTTCTCTTTGAGAGAGACCATATTCTTTTCTTACTTTGGTTAACGCAATTGCACTCTCTAATTTTGTAGTTTCGTTATCAAATTCTTGCTTAAATGTTGAATTCTTTAATTGATCTTTTAGATAATCATTGAAACTTACATTATTCATAATCTTTATTCTCCCTTTCTATGAGCAAAATATTCAGTACGTAAAGCTTGGCATGCTCAATTTCTCTAAGCGGAGTTTTCCTAGTTTTTTTAGTAAACCCATGTGTTATAACATAACGCTCGCCATCAACATGAAAATATATACCACGATATTGATTATTACTAACTCGAGATCGAATTTCATACAAATTCTTTTCAAGAGGCTTGACCCAATCATGTTCTATCCCCACCTTAATACCATTATATGCTATCATTGCACTCCCTTAAATAACACAAAAAAATAGATAGAAACATAAATCATGCTTCTATCTATCTCTATTGTATTAATGTTACTGACTATTCTGAATCACGTAATTGCTTTAGGCTTTCACCGAAAATATCATCAATTACTGCTGGGTCACGGTGGTCAAAGAATTGACTTTCGCCCTTATCTAATCCTTTAATCTTATCCATTTCATCCTTAGTTAATTCAAAGTCAAAAATATCAAGATTTTCTTTTTGACGTTTTTCATGAACAGATTTTGGAATAACAACAATATCTTGTTGGGTAAGCCAACGCAAAATAACTTGAGCAGTAGTCTTGTGGTGCGCTTCAGCAATTTCTTTCAATGTCTTATTATTGAAAATATCATGTTTACCTTCTGCAAATTGAGCCCAAGCTTCTACAGCTACATCTCTTCCTTGGAAGAATTTAACATCGTTTGTTTGTTGGAACCATGGATTAATTTCAATTTGGTTAATTGCTGGCTTATCTTCATGAGCAAGCTCTAAGTTCATGTATTGATCAGGATAAAAGTTTGATAAACCAATTGAACGAACTTTACCAGCGCGCTTAGCAGCAGCTAAAGCGTTCCAAGCACCGAATGTATCGCCATATGGTTGGTGAAGTAATACTAAGTCTAAATAATCAGTTCCTAATTCTTTTAAGTCATGATCAATTGCTTTAGTAGCTTTTTCAAATGACATGTTTGAAACCCAAATTTTTGTAGTTAAGAAGATATCATCTCTATTAACTGCACTCTCTGCAATTGCTTCACCTACAGCAATTTGATTTTCATATACTTCTGCAGTATCAATCATCCGATAACCATTAGCTAACGCCATCTCAACTGTTTGTCTTGCTTTTTCATGATCTGGTATTTGAAAGACACCTAAACCAAGTAAAGGCATTTTATTGCCATCATTTAATGTAATTGTTGGAACTTCTGTCATTTATAAGTCCTCCCTTTTCTACTCATTCTCCTTCATTCTAAGTCTAAGAATGCAATAAATACAATAATAAACACTGTTTTT
>DBFNNF010000331.1:0-3317 GCA_048407585.1 Lactobacillus johnsonii
TTATTAAAAAACTATTTTAATAAGCTTATTTGTCTTGGATTAATTTCCAAATAAATTGACCTGTTTATTTAGAAAGTTAAACAACTTAATCAAAAATAAAAGCCAAATGCCTTATGGCACTTGACTTTACGTAGAAAAAGAACCAAGTGAAAACTTGATTCTTTAATATTAATTAATTTTTTTCAGCGTTATTTAGATCACTAACAGCTTCTTTGTCAGATTTTTCATCTTCACCAAGATCTTTGTTAGTATCATCAATTACGATATCATCAAAATCTTTCAATTCTGAATCATCTTCAACTGATTTAGGGAATGATGCTAATTGGTTCTTAATTGCTTCAGTTCCCTTGTCATATTTCTCTTTTAAGTCTTGTAACTTTTCGTTTTCAGCTAGCTTTTTCTTTACATCATCAGTTGTTTCTTCTGGTAATAATAATGAGCCAGCAATCAAGCCAACACCTAAACCGACAACGCTACCTAATAAAAATCCACCTAATTTACGCATAATTGTTCTCCTTTAATAAATATTAGTCTTCCCCACGACGACGCTTACGTCTTGCGAACATTCGACTAACTAGAGATGAAAAGATGCCAATTCCAGCTCCTCTAATACCCATACCAGAGAAGCGCTCAATCATTCTTCTTGACGAAGAATTAATATCTGACACGCTTTCACCTAAATCTGCAGCTGCTTTTACAACTGGTTCTAATTCAGTTACTTTACCATTTACATCGGCTAGAAGAGCATTACTTTTTTCTAATAAATCTTCACTTTGTTTCATCAATACTGCAGTCTGCTTAGTTAAGTCATCAACTGCTATATTAACGCTATCCATAGTTGAGTCAACTTTCTTCATTGTCTTAGTTGCTCTAACAATTAAAGGCAAAGTAAATAAGACTAAGATTAAAAAGGCAACTGCTGCAATCAAGCCAGCTAATGCACCATATGAAATTGACATAATCTATCCTCCATTAATTATTCCTCTCATAAAAAGTCTAGCATTATTCCTCCCCTCAAGCAATGAAATAGTACCTTACTTTTTGATATACTATCTAAAGAAATTGCGAAGGAGATGATGTTTTGAACTGGTCAACGATTTTAAAAGGAACATCTACAACTAAAAAAAATAGTAATGTTGATTCTCTAATTGATTGGAACACTGTAGGGCATATACTAATAAAGCGTGGTAGCCAGATTGCCTTTATAACTGTAGTCTTTTTCCTAATTTGGCGTATAGGTAAACGCTTATTAACACGCTACTTATTGAAGAATCCCAAGTTTCAAGAACACATGACTGGTCGAAAAAGAACCTTAGCTCAACTTGGTGTTGCTTTTTTTCAATATACAATTCTTTTGTTTTATTTATACAGTCTTTTAACACTTCTAGGTATTCCAGTTGGCACTCTTATCGCTAGTGTAGGGCTTGTTTCTCTTGCTTTAGGGATGGGAGCTCAAGGTTTAGTAAGTGATATAATAACGGGAATAAATATTCTAAGTGAGGGCGAATATAATATTGGCGATACTGTCAAAATTGGCACCTATACTGGAACTGTTCTTTCTTTTACATTACGTAACACCCGTCTTAAGACTACCAATGGTGCAGTTATCTATATTCCCAATCGCAATATTACTATTGTAGAAAATTTAACTCATGGTTCACATTCTGGATGGAGTATGAACATTAATTTGAATTTATCGGTTGATAACGATCTTACAACTGTTAACCATGCAATTAACACAGTAAATAAAGACCTAAAAGATAAATTTAAAAATCAAATTAAAAAAGGGCCGCAAATTATTGGCATTATCAATCAAACCGGTTCAAGTATTACTTACCAGATTCATTTTCAAGTAGTGGCTAACAGTCAAAGCCAGGTGAAAAATGCTTATCTGAGCGCTTATATCAAAGAGTTCAATCAACAAGGTATAAAATTTAGTTCTATACCTACAAAACAAGAAAATACTACTACTTCTTAAAAGATTAAGTAATTAGACCTTTGTCTAATCCTACTTAATCTTTTTTTATTGCAAAACTCGCACTACCTCACGAGCAATCATTAATTCTTCGTTAGTAGGAACAATCATTGCTTTTACTTTTGAATTAGATTTAGAAATAAACTTTTCTCCATCTGTCCGATTAGCTTTAAAGTCAGGATCTAAACCTAAATATTTTAATGATGCCATCACTCCTGCTCTAATGCCAGGATCATGTTCTCCAACTCCAGCAGTAAATATAATTGCATCAACACCATTTAATTCAGCTGCATATGCGCCAACATACCTAACTACACGATTAATAAATATCTTTCGAGCTAGCTTTGCACGTTTATCCTTACTCTCAATTAAATCTCTCATATCAGAAGAGACACCTGAAATCCCCAATAATCCTGATTTATAGTTCAAAATTTCAATTGCTTCATCGATATTCATTCCAGTTTTGTGCATTAAACGTTGTAAGGCAGCTGGATCAAAGTCACCACTTCTAGTTCCCATTGTTACCCCAGTAAGTGGGCTGATTCCCATTGAAGTATCATAAGATTTTCCATTTTTTACTGCGGTAACAGAAGCTCCGGATCCTAAATGACAAACAATCAAATTGACTAAGTTAGGATTCTTATTAAGCATTTGTGCCGCACGTTGTGCCACATAAGAAATTGAAATTCCGTGCGCACCATACTTTCTAATACCATATTTTTGATAATACTCATAAGGGATGGAGTAAAGATAATGAATCTGATCTAAAGTTTGATGATATGAGGTATCAAAAACCGCTACTTGAGGTACATTAGGGATAATTCTCATGAATGCCTTAATACCATTTGCTTCTGGAATATTATGCAACGGTGCTAACTCTCCAAGATCAAATATTTCCTGTAGTTCCTTTTCTTTAACATGGACGGATTCTTTAAAAATTTCTCCTCCATTTACTACTCTATGGCCAACACCACTAATTTCTCGCAAATCTTCAACTACGTGAAATTTTTTTAAATCTTCAATTAATAATTTAACTGCCTCTTCTTGGTTATGAATAGGCAGATTTTTTATATATTCTTGACCATTACTCAACTTAATTTTAAAGACAGCATTTTCTTTTCCTACTCTATCAGCCATTCCCGAAGCAATTACTTTTTCATTAGGGAAAGAAAATAACTTATATTTGAAAGACGAACTTCCAGAATTAATTGCCAGAACTTTTTTCATATGCTATAACCTCGAAATCTACTTAACCTTATATAACTATCCTTTCATTTCAAGTATAGCGCTTTCATGAATGAAAGTTATTATTTAACATATAAATAATAAAAAAAGAAGCAAG
>DBFNNF010000332.1:0-22905 GCA_048407585.1 Lactobacillus johnsonii
GATCTGAGAAAAATAAAATATCTGAGAAAAAATATGTTAAAGTAATAATACTGTATTTAAATAACTATAGTGAGGAAAAATACTAATGAGCGAAAATTATGAGACGAAATTAATCGGCATCCAAAATGGTCGCAATTTCCGCGAACTTGGAGGCTATAAGACTGTATCCGGTCAAACAATTAAATATAATAAATTGCTTAGAACTGGTAATTTAGCTGATCTTTCTTCATCAGACTTAGAATTATTGCAAAAACATGGCGTTAAGTATGACGTTGACTTTAGAACAGAAAAAGAAAAAAATGATCATCCTGATCGTGTTCCCGAAGGCGCTAAATATGTTTTTGACCCAGTTTTTAGTGATGATCTAACTAATGCATCTAAGGGGATCTTTGCTTTAGAAGAGAATGCCGAAAAAGATCCTGAATTTGGCTTTAAGCACATGTTCTTTGCCTATGAAGACATGATCAATGGACAGACTGCTCAAAAAGCTTACCGTAAATTCTTTGACCTTTTGCTTACAAATGATAAAGACAAGAATGCTCTTCTTTTCCACTGTACTGCCGGAAAAGATCGGACAGGATTTGGAGCTTTATTGATCTTATCAGCATTAGGTGTACCTTTTACTACTATCAAATATGACTATACTCTAACCAATATCACAACAAAAAGTTTTGTTGACGCCATGCTTAAGCAAGCAGCTGCTGACGGTTCTAGCAAGCGTGTATTGCAGTCTATTAAAGATATTCAGTCAGTCTATCCAGAATACTTAGACCATGCTGTACACGTCCTAAACCAGCAATACGGCGGAATCAACGAATACCTTCGTTCTACCATGAAGCTCTCAAGCAGTGATATCATGGATCTTAGGAGAATCTATCTTGAGGATTGATATAGATTATGGATATTCCAAAATATTTACAAATTGAAAATGAGCTAAAGCAAGAAATTATCTCTGGCAAATTTAAATATGGAGATAAATTTTATAGTGAAGCTCAATTAAAAGATAAGTTTAATGTTTCTTCAATTACTGTTATCCGAGCTGTGAAAGATCTTGTCAAGGCAGGGTACTTAGTTCGTCATCAAGGAAAAGGCACTTTTATTTCACGATCAAGAAAAGATAAATTAGTTCGTCTTAGTGATAATGAAGTCTTCTCAAACAAACAAGAAGAAGATACAGTTAAAGTTTTGAAACTCCAAGAGGAAAAGCAGAGCGAAATATTAAAAAAACTCGGCTTACCCAAATATGATAGTTACTACTATATTGAACGTTTACGTTTAATTGGTGACACACCATTTATGGTGCACCGTTCATTTATACCAGCTAAGTTTATTAACCGAGATTTAGCTAAAGATCCGAATAATTATCATAGTATCTATGAAACCTTGCAAAACGATAAGCAATTGTACCTATTTGATGAGCCTTTTACTGAAACAGACACAATTGTGAAAGCTGATAGCGAAATTAGTAAGCAACTAAAAATAGCTAAAGATTATCCCGTTGTACGACAAGTCAAAAAAACTATTTTATCTACTACAGGTGAAGTAGTTGAACTAGTTATTGGCTATAAACGGTGTGATTACTTTTCACTTTCATTTTCAAGTACTGATTATCCGGAAGTTTAATAATTTAATCTGGAGACAAAAAGAAGCTGCAAAGCAGCTTCTTTTTATTTTTCAATTTCAAAATTATTCTCTAAAAAATCATAAATTTCTTCATTTGAATCTGAATTAAATAATTCATTTAAATCATCAACTGAAGTTCCAGCTAGAAAGTCCATAATTTTAGCCAAAATAGTTGAATGCATATCTGGATCATTATTTAAAATCAAAAATAAGAACTTAACTTCCAATGCTTCGCTTGGATTAACCATATTATTAAAAGTTGCTGAATTTCTAAGAGCAATCGGTACAATTAATTGTGCGCTAACATAATCCCCTTCAGTATGAGGAACTGCAACATCTGGAAGTTCTCTAGATAAAGGTCTCATTGAAATTCCAGTTGGATACTTATCTTCACGTTCAATAATATCGCCTAAAAAATCTTCTTTAACATAGCCTAAGTCATATAATTTTTGAGAAACGGTCTTGAATATCTCGTTTCGATCAGTTAAGTCTGTTACAAAGACAGCTTCTGGATCGAAAAGACTTTTTTTAGTATTCGTAGTAGGTTCCGCCTTTCCTAAGCAAAAATTTCTAGTTTCATTATATAAAACCGATTTCAAAAACACAAAAGTGGGTGTTTCTTTTGGGCAAATTTTGTTAAAGTTAGTTAATGTAAAAAATATTCCACCAATAAGAAAGAAAGGTTTTTCCATGACAAAACAAAAAACAGTTTATTTTGGTGCTGGTTGGTTTACTGAAACTCAAAACAAGGCTTACAAAGATGCAATGAGCGCTCTCAATGCTAATCCTACTATTGATTTAGAAAACAGCTATGTTCCTCTTCAAAATCAATATAAAGATATTCGTGTTGACGAACATCCCGAATACTTACATGATAAAGAATGGGCACAAGCAACTTATAATGGTGACTTAGTTGGTATTAAAACTAGTGACGTTATGCTTGGCGTTTATGTTCCTAAAGAAGAAGACGTTGGTTTAGGGATGGAATTAGGTTACGCTATGTCTCAAGGAAAGTATGTTTTACTTGTAATTCCTGATGAATTATATGGTGAATCAATCAATTTGATGAGTTGGGGCGTTGCTGACAACGTAATTAAAATGAGTGAATTAGCTACATTTGATTTCAACCGTCCAAGATACAACTTCTATGATGGTGCTGTATATTAATAAATAAAAAAATCTGGTAGATGGTTTCTACCAGATTTTTCTTTTTCTAATCATTATTAGCAATTTCTTCAAAGTTAGAAGTTAAGTCATGGTTGGCAGTTGCATGAACTACGGTGTATTCTCCATTAGTTGTTTGATCAACAAGAGCTACTGGTTCTCCATGGTAAAAGCAAAAAAGATAAGTAATATGCTGTTCAGCACTTCTCCCGTTATAGTTAAAGATTGCAACTACATTATATGTATCACTATCACTGTCTTCATCAGTAACATCTGGATTCCACTTAAGGCTAATACTATCCATATCTTCAGGATTACGACTATCTTTCTCGCCTGAACTCAATTTGAATTTCCCTTCTGATAAAAAACTTGGATATTCTTGACCAGCCGCAGTCGTTATACTTCCACTACCAGTATAATGCGAATATGGTTGGTGCATTTTATCACCAAAATCATCCATATAACTAATTAACCTATCCGTTTGGTCATTCGACCATAATTTAGTTTCCTTAGTATCTTTATTTTTTTCAGTTGTGTATTTTTTTGCACTTGAAGAGGCAGCACTATCTTTTCCCTTAACAATTGTTAAATTATTATTCCAATTATTTACATTCTCTTCAGTATTTTCAGATTTAATTACTGGATAAATTTGTTCTAAAACATTTCTATTACTATAATTCGATTTATTTCCGACATAAGTTATCTCTGTTTTATCTTTAGAAATCAAATATCCTACTCGGTCATTTACAGCATATAAGGTACTACCATTTGTAGCACTAATTTCATAGTCGCCAAATTTATGGCTACGATAGCTCTTAATTGTTAAATGACCACTTCTTAATTCATCTGCTGCTTCTCCCCATTTTTTACCATATTTTTTATCTGCGTAAAGAATTGCCCAAGCAGCCAGTTGTTTTGTTGGCATCTTTTTTATTTCACCAGTAGTTAGTCTGCCATTACCACCAGTTATTTTGCTTTCTGCTGAAGAGCGGCCATGTTGATAAATTCTCCAACCTCCAGCAACGAGCACTACAATAGCAATAATTACTCCGATAATGATATTTCTTGTTTTAAAATTTCTCTTAGAATTACGAATTTCACTTCTTTTGACTTGTGGTCTTTGCTTAATAGAATTTATTTTTTCCAGTTCTTGCTTACTGTTACCATCAACAGGAGCACCACATGTTGAGCAAAATTGATCATCAGGTTTTAAGGGTGCTCCACATTTTGAACAAAATTTTTTGATTTTTTTCACTTCTTTAATCTTTACTAGTATTTATCTTACTTATACTTCATACGTATTAGCTTATCCTAAAACTTCCTAAAGATTAAGCATCAATAAAAAAGAAATGGCTCACGTAAGTTTTACCAACGTGAGCCATTCTTTATTTCTTTAATGTATTTATTTCTTCCTGCTAGCACGCATTTGATTAATATCTACAATCCCTGCTTTACCAGCAGCCACAGAATCTGCATCGTTACCAATCATTTGACTATTTAGCCAATCAATTACCATAGCCAGATTCATCCCTGCAATTAAGTGAATATCTTGACCACTCATAATCAAGCGACTAACTGTGTTAGCTGGGGTGCCACCCATTAAATCAGCAAATACTGTTAAATCTTCTTCAGGAATACCGTTAATGGTATCTTGAAACTTCTTTTCAAAATCTTCTGGTCCTTCTTCTGGAAGTAAACATACTACATGAATATGTTCTTGAGGACCCATAATTAACTCTGCACTTTTTTTAACTTCTTCAGCCATCTTACCATGACTGATTAGAACTAATTCTTTTGTCATAATATTTTTCCTTTAATTTACTGCTAAATCTTAGCAAGAACACCAACACCGCCAAGAATAACTGAAAGAACTAAAACAATTAAGATAGCCTTAGTTGAGGTCATCTTCTTCTTTCCAAGTAACCAGTAAACAAAGCCAACAATCAAAGCAGGCAATAGTTTAGGAATGATCATATCTAAGTTGTTTTGGATGTCCATGGTAACTTTACCGATTTGTGGTACCCAAGCAAACTTAACGTTAACCATCGTAGCTACTAAAGCACCAACCATAAATACACCAAGTACTGTAGCAGCATCAGTTAAAGCATTCAAACGGTCTCTCATATCAGTAACAAGAGTTACTCCTTTATCATAAGCAAACCGTAGTTGCTTCCATCTGAAGAAACAGATAGCAATTTGAGCAGCAATCCAGATAAATACACCAACTGGGTTTCCTTGAGAAGCCATAGAAGCAGCCAAGGCACCGAAGATTGTTGGAATCAATGCAGCAAAGATTGAGTCACCAATTGCGGCGAAAGGTCCCATTAATCCAACCTTCAAACCAGTAACAGTATCTTTACCTTCAACACCTTCATTTTCTTCAATAGCTAAGTCAATACCAGTAATAATAGTATTGAAGAAGTTAGAAGTGTTAAAGAACTGAACATGCGTCTTCATCATTTCTTGTAATTCTGGAGTATTATCACCATAAATCTTACGAAGTTGTGGCAAGATTAAGAATAAATACCCAGTATTCTGCATTCTTTCATAGTTCCAACCTAGTTGGAAACCAAATAGAGAACGTCTGTTAATTTGATTAAAGTCTTTATCTGTTAATTTATAAGTTGGTTTAGAGTTCATCATCGGTGATTTCCCCCTCTGAAGCTACATTAGTGGATTCTGTAGTAGTTGTGGCTTCTTTTGTTCCGCCTTTACCACTGCCACCTTTGCCACTAATTTCATCTTTGTAGTGTAAGATTGCAAATGCTAATCCAATCAAAGCCATTGCAAGCATTGGTAGACCATTGAAAGTTGCAGTAAATGATTTATTTGCTGCTTGAAGACCTGTACCCAAAGTTTGAATGCTTGTAAACAAAACTGAGAATAAAGTAGTAAATGTGAATCCCATAATTAAGTAAGCAATGTGCTTCTTAACTGGTAAGTAACGAAGCAAAATAGCAAAACCAACTGCAGGAAGGACAGCACCAGCTACTGTTAAACCAGTACCTAACCACTTTAAGTTTCCGTTCAATGAGTTAGCAATTGTTTGAACTAAGCCGCGTCCAAATGCTAAAGCAATAAAGACAGGGATTGCACGAGATAAAGCCCATGGAATCGCACCGTAAAGGAAGTTTCTCTCGATTCCCTTATAATTGTTTTCTTCAATTAAGTGATCAATTCTGTGAGCAAAATAAGTGTTAGCAAATCTTGCTAAAACGTCCAATTGAACCATGATTGCAGCTACAGGAACCGCAATTGAAGAAATAGCTACTTGTGGGCTCATTCCTTTAATACTTACAGAAAATGCTGTTGCTAAAACTGTACCAGTAGTTGCATCAATCTTAGAAGCACCACCGAAAGTACCAACACCTAAAACTGTAAGTTGCATGGCACCACCAATAATTAAACCGGTTTTTAAGTCACCCATGATTAAACCAGCAATCAAGCCAGCTCCAACTGGTGTATTCAATGATGAATAAATTTGTAATTCATCAAGAATTTCATATCCAGCATAGAGGGTAAGTAGTAATATTTGCCACCAAGCCATAATTAATCCTCCTATTTAATCTTTTCATTCATTAATTTCATAAAGTCATGAGAATCATCGCTTGGAGTTAACTGAGCTGTGATTTTCACACCCTTATCTGCTATTTTCTTAAAGTCTTCAACGTCTTTCTCCTCAACATTGATTTGCTTAGTCACTTGCTTAGTAGTATCAGTTTGAGACATGGTACCTACATTCAAGGTATCAAGTTTAAGACCTAAGTTAATTAAATCTAAGAAGGCTGCTGGCTTTTTAGCGACAATAAATACTCGCTGGTTACCATAACGATCATGAATTAAGTGATCAGCTGCAACCTTTGCTGGCAAAACACTAAGACGAGTAGTAAGAGGTGTAGCCATTCTTAAACCACTTTTTTGAATATCGCTTTTTGCTGCTTCTTCATCAACAACAATAATACGATCAGCTTGAAGTTTTGGAGTCCAAAGATTAGCTACTTGACCATGGACAAGTCGTCCATCAATTCTAGCTCCCACAATATTCATAGAGATTCCTCCATCTTTTGTAAATACTTTGTAAACGCTTTCTACAATTTCAATCTTAGTATATTAAGTTTTGTTAGTCAACTGGTTGCAACCACTTTTTTAAGATTTTCTAAAGTTACTTGCAAAGGTATAAACTTTTAAGCTTTGTAACGTGATTCACCGTTTAAATAAGTTTCACTTACAGTCATATCATGGTTTAATACAACAAAATCAGCTGGATGATCTGGCTTAATCACACCACACTTATCAAGTAAATTACAGCTCTTAGCCGGTACATAACTAGCCATCATAACTGCATCTTCAGGTGTTGCAACATTCCAATCAACTACATTCTTAACTGCATCCTTTAAGAGCAAAATACTACCTGCCAAATTATTAGTTTCTTTTAGACGTGCCATTCCGTCTTTAACATAAACTGGTAATTCACCTAAAACATAGTCACCATCTGGCATTAAACCTGCTTGCATACAATCTGTAATCAAAGCAATATGTTCTGGTCCACGTGCATTTACCAAAGCACGAACAGCTGGTTCTTCAACATGGTGACCATCGCAGATTAATTCATCAGTTGTTAAACGTGAAGAAAAAGCAGCACCAATAATATTAGGTGAGTGTTGTGACAAACTGTTCATCCCATTAAATGTATGAGTAAATACGCTAGCACCAGCTTCAACACAACCAATAGCATCTTCAAAATCAGAATCTGAATGGCCTAAAGCAACGACTAATCCCATTTTTACTGCTTCACGTACAAACTGACGAGCATTTTTTCTTTCAGGTGCCATTGAAATCTTAATTAGCAGGTCATCTGAAGCTTTACGCCATTTTTTCAAAAGCATAATTGATGGATCAGTCATGTACTTTGGATTTTCTGCTCCACCATGCTTTGGAGTAAAGAAAGGTCCTTCAAAGTGTAAGCCTTGAATTTTAGCACCAGTTTCTTCACCCTTATGTGCAGCAAACTTTTCACAAGTTTCTGTTAATTCTTTGTCACTAGCAGTAATAGTTGTTGGCAGCCAGCTAGTTACACCAGCTTGCAATAAGCCATTTGAGATCTTGTCAATGCCTTCCCAGTCACTCTTCATCGTATCTTCATCAAGCAAACCATGAATATGTGTATCTACATAACCAGGGGCAATCCATTGATCGCCATATTCTTTAATTAAGCCATGGCTCGGCTTTTCATCTTCTCGATAATATAAACCAAAGTTGCCATCATCTTGAACTTCAAGATAACCGCCCTTTTCAGTTCTATTTTCTAAAAAGAATTTTCCTGCATGGATGTAATATGACATAATAGTTAACTCCTTAAATTAATTTATATTTTAATCTGAAACTGTTTTCAAAATTTGAATTTTATTTGATGAATTTGTGAATTGTTACTCCCTTAACCACACGGTTAACAGTGCCTGTTGGGGATGGAGTATCTGGGGTATTTCCTACTTTGATTGAAGTAAGCAATGCAATTGTTTGTCCAAACATAATATCAGGTAAGGCTAAATATGCATCAGGCACTTCTTTTCCAGCAAAGGCAAAGAATTTCCCATCAAAATCTTGACCCTTTTTAAGCTGACCTACTCCCATTACTAAAGGAACAATTTGATCGGCCTTAATCTCATCTAAAATATCCAAATCATATTTTCTTGTGTAGGTATTGTTAGAAACAAAGTCAAAAACAATCGTCTTCTTATCTAAAAATGATTTTGGACCATGTCTCAATCCCATCGAAGTATCAAATAAGGCTGCTACTTTTCCAGCTGTTAATTCCAAAATTTTAAGTCGTGCTTCTTCAGCTAATCCACCTAAAGCACCACTACCAATATAAGTAATTCGATCAAAATCAATATCAACTAGCTTTTGAATTTCATCTTCACGGTCAATTACACTTTGGCCCATTTCAGCAATTTCATTAACAATTGCTTCTTTTTCAGCATCACTTCTAGTATCAAAAACTAATAAAGTAGCTAAACTCATGCATGAAAACGACCCAGTCATTGCAAAACCTTGGTCTAATGATTTAGCAGGCATTAAAAGAACTAAGCCATTTGGATCATCTTTTAAGTCTTGAGCCAAATGTCCTTCTGGAGCACAGGTAATAGCAATTTGATATAAATTAGTAACTAATTGCTTAGCAAGTTCAACAGTTGCAACTGACTCAGGAGAATTACCGCTACGAGCAAAAGAAACCAAAATTGTTGGTGTATCTGCTTCAAGATAATCTTCCGGTGTTGAAACAATTTTAGTTGTATCAATTGCTTCAAAGTCGTATTTAGTACGGTCTCCATGCTTTCTCAAATAAGGCATTACTGTATTGCCTACGTAAGCGCTAGTTCCTGCACCAGTAAAAATCACTTTTACCTTATCGAATTTTTTAGTAATTTTAGCTAAGAAATCATCGATTTCTGTTTTCTTTTCTTTATATATCTTAAAAGTTTCTTTCCATAAAGAAGGCTGTTGTTGAATTTCTCTAGTAGTAATATCTGCACCCATCTTTTTTAGTTCTGCATCGGTTTTAGTAAACATGAGCCTATTCCTTTCAATAATTAAACTAAATGATTGTATTGACGTGATCGATAAATGAATCTATCTCCTCTAGCAAGAGAAATAGTGAACTCGATCGGTACATTTTTATCATTGATTGCCCGTCTAAAAATCTTCAAACTTGCATCCCCAGGCTTAACACCTAAGATTTTGCTGTCTTTTTCGTCCAAGTTAACTGCTTGTACATCTTCAAAAGCAAGAATACTTTGTTCATTATATTTTTGCTTCATCACTGTATATAAGTTCTCCTCTAAGTCTGACATTTTTAGATCAGGGAAAATTTTTTCAGGTAAATAAGTTTCTCCATACATTAGTGGTACTCCATCAGCTAGACGTAACCTAACTAATTTGTATGCCTTCTCACCAGTTTTTAAATTAAGCTGATTTGCAACATCTTCTTCAGGTGTCACAAGTTCTAATGTGCGGTTTTGTGTTGTTGGCTTGTGACCTGCTTCAGACATCTGCTCACTAAAAGAATACATACTTCCCAAGTTGGTTTGATCTAGATAAATTGTCGAAACAAATGTACCTTTCCCATGCAATCGATAAATAATGCCGCGCTCTTCTAAATCATTTAATGCTAATCGAATCGTATTTCGACTAACACCATACTCTTTCAAAAGTTGTCGTTCACTCGGTAATCGATCATTTGGCTTCATTTCAGTCTTAATTTTCTTTTCAAGATCTGAAATAACTTGCTGATAAAGTGGTTTTTTCATCTTCTAACCCCATCCAATCTTTAACTGGTTAGTACCACCTTCTACAGAATATTCCAGAAAGCGCTTTATGTCAAATCTAAAAAAACACGAAACTCATTTTTTCGTTATAATATGAACTATACGTAAATGAAAAATTTAATTTAAAGAAGAAAACTAATTATGTCTGAAATTACTAACAAACAACAACCTCAACATTTAAGTCGTTTAGTCCACGTGGCTAAGGGTACTCGCTACTATGATTTGCAATTTGCAGATGGAACAAGAGCGCGTCTATACATTATTGCTAAAGGTATCTTTCGTTTAATCGTTGATCCAGCAGCAGAATTTAAGCCTTTAACTCCATCATTAACCATCGCAGCAAGTAACTTTAGTTTGCGTCCATTTGAAGATTCTCAGCTTTTAGTAACCGATGAGACTTTCACCATTAAAAGCGGTCAGTTTTCACTTCGCTTACAAAAGAATCCAGCTATCTTCAGTATTTTTGACGATCAATTACATCGCTACCGCATGATGCAAAGTAGTCCAATTGAACTGGGGAGCGATTATTCTAGCGAATTCTTACGTCAGAACAAAAACGAATTCTACTACGGTGGCGGGATGCAAAATGGAAGCTTCAGCCACAAAGGAAAAATTATCGAGATTAAAAATACTAATTTAACTGGTCCCGGTGCTGTTGCTTGTCCAGAAGGATTTTTCTGGTCAAATGCTGGTTTTGCAGAGTTGAGAAACACATGGAAAGATGGTATCTACAACTTTAAGAGTGATGACGGGACTACAGCAGTTATTACCCATCAAACTCCTATTTTTGATAATTTCTATCTTTTAGGAGATTCTCCAGCGGAAATATTACGTCAGTACTATAAAATTACGGGGTCTCCTCTTTTCTTGCCGAAATATGCACTCGGTCTGGGTTATCTTGGTAACTACCTTGATACTTGTTGGACAGCAGCTAAACCTCAAGAAAATAGTGCAATTAAATTTGAAGACGGCAATACTTATAAAATTGCGCGTAGCAATGATGATATTGTGGCCAAGTCCTCTCTTAATGGAGAAGAACAGTACCAATTTTCTGCTCGGGCAATGATTGAAAGGTACAATTCATATCATCTTCCACTTAGTTGGTTTGTTCCTAACTATGAAAGCAAACAAGACTTAAATGAAGATGAAATGAATAATTTAGTTGATTTTGCAAAAGATCAAAATGTAAAAATAGGATTTTATGGATCTTTGCCTACTGATGCACCAGCTAATTTTTTAAAGTTCAAGACTGATCCTGCTAATTTCCCTAATGAAAAAATAATGCAGGACTTTGCTATCGCTAGTGAACCTCTAATTGATAAAAATCAAACCAATCGTCCTTGGGCAATGGCAAGTAATGGCTGGAGTGCTATTCAGACTTTGGCTACTACTGCAAATGAAGGTGTTGGTGGTGAATGGGAACAAATTGCTACTGAAATTGCTAGCTTTTTAAGTATGTCTCTTTCTGGGCAGCCAAATGTAGGAAGTGCTATTGATGGAAAAGAAGGCGGCGGTAATGCACAAGTAAATATCCGTGACTTACAATGGAAAGTCTTTACTCCACTTCTTTATTCAATTGATAATTATGGTAATATCCAAAAAACACCATTTGCATTTAATGCAAAAATGACTAGAATTACTCGCGCCTATCTTAAACTTAGAGAAAAAATCACTCCATATCTCTATACTCTTACGCGCGCGGCTCAAGATGGAATGCCAATTGTTAGACCGCTTTTCTTAGCTTTCCCTCATGAGCGAGTTAACTACACTAACCAAGTTAAACATGAATTTATGCTGGGAAATAACTTACTAATCGCTCCTATTACTAACGGACGAGAAGATCCAAGTGGCGCTTCCTTAAAGGATAACCTCTACTTACCTGAGCATCGAACAATGTGGATTGACCTCTTCACTGGCAAAAAACTAATTGGTGGTCGAATTTACGATAAGTTGCATTACCCACTCTGGCATCTTCCTGTATATGTACGCGGCGGTGCAATTTTACAAGAGTCATTAAGAAGTGCCCTTGTTTACCCACAAAGTAAGAGTTCAGCTATTTTATATGAAGATGATAATCAAACTAATGATTATGAAAAGGGGCATGCAGCTACCACGCAAATCACTAGCTCTGTTAGCGGATCAAATCTTCATATTACGGTCTACCCAACTGAAGGCAGCTACACGGGTCTTGAAGAAAAACAAATTACTAATTTAACTATTATGTCTGATCGTTATCCTGGTAAAGTTTCTCTTAAACTAAACGATCAATTTGTTCCACTAACTGAATATAACGATCTTGATAGCTTTAACAAAGCTGAAGAAGGTATCTTCTACCAACAAGACTACATGCCATGCAAAGAATTTGGTTACTTTACTGGTCAACTGCAACCAGCTCTTAGAGTAAAGATGCCTGCTGTTGATATTCATGACAATAAGTTCGAACTGATGATTGAAAACTTTAGTTATGGTAGCGAAGTAGAACAACACGCTATTATTGACTCAGCAATGGCTTCTCCAAGAAGTGCAGCAATTTTAACTGACCGCTTAACTTCAAAGAGCATTACTATTACCTGGACTAATCCAACTAATTTCGCAGATAAAAATATAATGGCCGATATCGAAGTTAACGGAATTGTTCATACTAATATTGACGGTAATACTTTTACTTTCCATGAGCTTGAACCTAATACACGCTACCGCTTCAGAATTAGAAATAAGTTCGGTAATAAAGTATCCGATTGGTCAGAGTACTTTGGCACCCATACAAAGCGTGATCAAATGGATTATGCCATTTCAAATGTTACAGTTTCTAGTACGGGAGAAAGCGAAGAGGATTTACCAGTCGAAAACTTAACTGATCTTAAATTAGCTAGTGAGTGGCTTTCTAAAGATCAAATTACTAAAGATAGTCCTCTAGACTTAACTTTTAATTTCAACCATATTTATAAACTCAGCCGGATGGTTTATGTTCCTCGTTCACGTGATCGCATCGGTCATGTTTTACGTGTTCAAGTTGCTATTTCCAAAGACGGAGAAAACTTTAGCGACTTCAGTAAAGAAATTAATTGGCCAAACGATGCTAAAAACAAGGTAATCGGCTTAAGAGACGTAGTTGCCAAATCAATTAAACTTAGAATTTTGGCAACTTCTGATAATTTAGCCTCTGGAAAAGAAGTTCTATTCTTTATGGCTAAAGAATAAAATTAAAAAGTCCGAAAAGGAAATGTATAGTCATTTCATCATTTCGGACTTTTTTCTATAGCTTTTTGTTTCACGTGAAACTAAACGTAAATTTTTCTATCTTTCAACCATTCAAGGCTCAATTCAAACCAATGTGCCAGATGTGAATCAGCTTTCCGTTCAGCAGTTGCCAATTCAGGAGTAGCAAGAGAAAAACCATGTCCACCTTTATTAAACAAATGTGCTTCAAAGCGAACTCTATTTTTTCTTAATGCAGTAATATATTCAATAGTATTATCAATTAAGACAACTGGATCATCTACTGCTTGAAAAATAAAAGTAGGAGGTGTTTCAGGAGTAACTCCGACCGCTGTATCTAATAAATCCTTCGCAGTTGGCATTTTTTCCTTAGCATAAGAAGGCAAAGGAAAGCCAATGTCTTTAATATTAATTAACGGATATCCCAAAATAGTAGCATTTGGTGATACTTTATCATGCTCAAAATGATATTCAGACTGCCACTTTTGACTTTCTGCCATTACATTCATTGAGCTAACAACATGACCGCCAGCTGAAAAACCAATTGTTGTAATTTTATCCTTATCAAGGCCTAACTTCTCACCGTTTTCTCTAAAGTATGCAACTGCAGTTAAACCAGATAAAGCAGCATCAGGATAAATTCTGCCAGGATCGGTAGTTAAATTATATGAAACTATTGCCGCATCAAATCCATGGGCTGCATAAGCTAGGGCAACTGGTTCTCCTTCTCTTAATGATAAATGATCAAAACTACCACCTGGAAAGACTAGCATTAGTGGTCTTTTCTTTAGGAGAAGTTGCGGATTATCCTGCAAACTATAATAAGTAACGCTAAATTCACGACCATTAAAATTTGTTAACGTTAAATTCTCTATTTTCATCTTACAATGCCTCTATTTATCTCTACTTTTTATTTTCTTTATTTGTTAAAGTATGTGCTAAGAATATTGTAGTCAATGGTACTGTTAAAAGCACACCAATAAACGAATATACGATAATTAAAAACTCATCCACAAAAAGTTTATCATTTAAAATTTCAAATAAGGAATAATTTAGTCTTATATACCAAATAAATATTGGAAGAAAACTACCAAATAAACCAAATAAGATTGTATTCATGGCGGTCCCTAATACATCCGCACCAACTTCATTTCCGCTTTCGATTAATTGCTTTTGGGTAATGTTAGGATCATGCCGCTTTAACTCAAGTAAACCAGCGCTCATTGCAACACTGGCTTCCGCAATTGCACCTAACATTGAAAAGATTGCAACTAAAATTGCGATTTGAGAAAAACTAATTCCTACATTTAATGATAAGCCAATTAGTTCTTCCCCCGCTTGGTCCCCAAAGCCTTGAGTTTGAGCCAAGTTTTCAAACAAGATAATTATCAGCATTACAATTATACTTACACATAAGGCAGTTAAAAAGGCGTTTTTGGCTACAGTATAATCATGTGTTCCTAAATAAATAATCGTCAGTAATTTCAAAGGAATAAATATTGCTCCGACTAATACTATATTTACTCCCCAAGAAATAAGCAGTGCAACTAAAATCAATAAACAGGCATTGATAACGACGCTTAGATAACTCTTAAAGCCAGTTTTCCCTCCAACTATAATCATCAATATCAAAAGAATTAATAAAAGAGCAGTTAAAGTTGTCATTTTTCTACCACCTCTGCTTTTTTATTTCTTAAAAATACAGCACTACATAGAGTTGCAAAAATCACTGTCAGTACAATTCCGATCGCCGAGCTTAAACTCTGGATGACCCCTAAGGAAAGAGTGTATTTAAAGGTATAGACTAAAGTATTATTATCTCTCAAATACAAAATTGTCATGGGTAAGGCTTCAGCCATAAAAATTAAAACTAGTACATTTATTAATGGCCCCATAATCTCTTGACCTAGAGTTCGTCCGCTAATAAATAGCTCTTTAAATGTTAGCTCTGACTTATGTTTTGCTAATGCATAAAGACTAGAAACAATATCAGTAGCTTCATCCATTACTGCTCCTAGAACTCCTAGAATTGTCTGAGATAAAAATAAAGCTCGAGGATCCTGAGTAGCATAGTCAACTGCCTCATAATCAATTCCACGTTCATGAGTTACTCTCATAACTAAATAAAAGATGCCAAAAGAGACAAACACTCCTAACAAAGTAGCAGTTAAAGTCACCAGCATTTTTTGATTAAAGCCTTGTACTATTACCAGAGAAATAAAAGTAAATAGAATTGCTGCAATACTATAAATTAAGAAAATTCTTGTTCCATTTTCCTTTACATCACTTTTAATTACAAAATAAAAAATTATACTATTTAAGATCATTGAAATTAAAAGTAAACTAGCCTGTTTTCCTGTAATTAAAACAATTACACTAATCGTCAAAAACATGCTTAAAACAACAACCCAGTCACGTTTTGGTTCAACTAATTTAGGTTTACCTTTAATAAATGAAACAATTACACGTTGATGAGGTCGATACTTTTGTGAAACAGCTTGAGACGGCGAATAAGTATTAGTAACTAAGAATGTCTTCCCTTTATATTTTCCGGATAAAATTTTTAGATGTAGATTTTGTTGACGTACCTCGTCTTTGTTTTCATAGTTGTCTTTTGTCTTATCAACTAGTGTATCTTTTATTTGACCATCAGTAATGACCGCAATTGGCTTACTTGCAAAAGCAGTTGAAAAATAGGTAATTAGAGTAAAAAATATTCCAACAAATAAGACTGCTAAACTAAGCCAAATTTTCGCATTCTTCTTCACTTTTTCGCCTTCCCTAAATAATTCAATGGTTAGTATGCTACTATAGTAGCATTAAAAGTTTTTACTAATTATTAAAAAATAGTAATTTATCTGAGGTAGATTTAATGGAACTTATGATTTCAACTTTTACCCTAGCAATTGCTGCAGCAATTAGTATTATCATTGCCCAAGCAATTGATAAGGTATCTGTTAACTATGTGAGCATGATCATTGGGATAATTATTGGTCTTATTCCCTTCTTAAACAGCCAAGTTGCTAGCTTTGATTCAGAAATTTTTATGGAATTGATCGTAGCTCCACTTTTGTTTTTTGAAGGTCAAAAAACTAGAATTCATAATATTGGTAGAAGAATTAAAGAAATTATTGGATTAACCGTGGTCATGGTTTTACTCGCCTTAATTGTAGGCGGCTTCAGTATCCATTTTCTTGCTGGCATCAGTCTTCCACTTGCATTTATTATTGGGAGTATTAGTACACCAACGGATGCAACGGCAAGTGAAGCCGTAACTAATGGTTTGCGAATGCCTAGACGAGTAACAGCTTCATTAAAAGCTGAGTCACTTTTTAACGATGCTTCCGGTATTATCTTACTTAATATGAGTTTACTTTGGTTCGCTAATGGTTATATCAACTATGGTCAAACAATTCATGACTTCTTTATTTCTTCATTAGGAGGAGCAGTATTAGGATTTGCAGTCGCTTGGATAATCATTATTTTTCGTCAAAGTCTCATCAGATCACGATTTAATTCTTTAAATGCACAGAATTTAATTTATATCCTTACCCCGCTAGCACTTTATGCGTTAGCAGAAGATTTACATGTTTCGGGAATTATTGCCGTTGTGGTTGCTGGCTTATTACATAATGCAGAATCTCAGCAAAGTTTACTTCTTAATTCAAGACAAATCCATATGGGGCGAGACTTGCAAAATCTTATTTCAGATATTTTCAACAGTATGGTTTTTATTATTTTGGGACTAATGATGGTCAGAATATCCCGGAATAAATTATTTAATGGTGACTTGGCCAAGTGGATTCTTGTTGGCTTCATTGTTTATCTCGCAAATTTACTTGTTCGTTATGTCTATGGACGTTTAGTTATTCGCTATGATCGACGAGAAAGTACTGTATTTTCACTTGGAGGTATTCATGGTGCTGTTACCTTAGCTTTAGCCTTAACAATTAATGCTACTTTTTTAGGAACTAAAAATTACAATCTAGTTATTATGTCTGAAGCAGTTTTAATTATTTTGAGCATGCTTGTGCCTACTATCGTATTTCAATTTATCCTTCCTCATGAAGTTAGTGATGAGGAAGCACACATTGTTATGGAAAAAATCCGTAATGAAATGGTTAAACAAGCCTTAATTTCTATCCATAAAATGTACCTACCTAAAAGAGTAAAGCGCCATGTTATTTATACTTTACTCAATCAAAAAAGAGTTGTTAAAACAAGAGAATATATGCGTGTGTTGCTAAAAACAATTGATCAGCCCAATCTAACTAAATCAGAGCAGTATTTACAACGTTTAGCATTTTTTAGAGCATTTGCTATTGAGCGTGAATATTTAGAAATGATTGGACAAAAAGAGAGTAAATATAGAACGTATATCTTAAGTCTGTATAACGACGTATTACTAGCCGAATCATTAATTATTGAATCTGACGATGAATAAAAAATAGGATGCCGTATTTCGGCATCCTATTTTACTTGAAAAAGCGATCCCACCAATGATGTTTTTTCTTAGGACGAATTTGCATTTGGGCTAAGGTACGATGAATATTTTCTTCTACCTGTTGTTTACGCCTTTTTTCTTCGTTCTCCCTAGCTTTTCTTAAAATTTCTTCATGAGCTTCTTGCTCACTTTTTTGTTCTTCAGTAATCTCTTTGGCAGCTTCCTGATCTTTATTAGCTTCTTGTTTTTCTGCAGAATCATCCGATTCTGGTTCAGCTAATTGGTGTGAACGATCAATTAATTTTTTATTTTGAGCTTCAACACGCGCTACCTGTTTCTGCAAATCTTCAATTGCTTTATTCTGACTTGCAATAGTATTTTGTAGCATCGTTAAAAGTTTTACTACTTGATCAGCATCAACAGTAGCAGTATTAGTAGCAACTGATTTTTGCATTTTTGCTGCTTTTTTAACTTCTTCAGTTTTCTTATCGCTTACTGCAAAGATTTGTCTAGCTGCTTCCTGCAAAGTTAGATCCGCATTTTTAGACAAGGCTCTAAAAGCCTTTAAATCTTCAATATCCTTTGCCGAGTACAAGCGAGACTTTTGCTTGGTTCTTTCATAGTAATCTTTATTTCCAGTAACCTTTTCAACGATTAAAGAATACTTTCTTAACGTTGCTACGCTAATATGAAGTTCTTCCGCCGTTTTTGCTGGGGCCTCAAGTTCTTCAAAATTATGGTCGCTTGCCATCCTAAATTCTCCCTTTACTTAAACTAAGTTTAATCATGTTTATGTAACAAAGTCTTCTTATGATCGTAGCGTTCCATTGCGTAATCAATTAATTTAGTAATTAAGTCAGTGTATGGAATTCCAATTTCTTCAAATAATTTAGGATACATACTAATATTAGTGAAACCAGGAAGAGCATTTACTTCTGTTAGAACAACTTCATTATCTTCAGTACGAAGCATTGAATCGATACGAGCCAAGCCACTACATTCAGTTGCTTGGAACACCTTTAAGGCATTCTTTCTAACTGTTTCAACAATTCCTTCAGGAAGCTTAGCAGGAATTTCTAAAATTGATGTTGAGTCATCATCATACTTATTTTCATAAGTATAGAATGAATCTTTTGCATTAATAATTTGACCAACACCAGCAACGATTGGTTTATCATTGCCTAAAACAGCAGTTTCTACTTCAGTACCATGAACAGTTTCTTCAACTAAAACCTTATCATCATATTTAAAGGCTTCCGCTAAAGCAACCTTGTATTCTTTTTCGTTAGTAACATGACTTACACCAACTGAAGAGCCTTGGTTTGATGGCTTAACAAATAAATCTGAACCCAATTGGCTAGCTACGTATTCATAGTCTAACTTCTCGTTATCTGGATCGTTATATTCAAAACGCTTAACTGCAATCCATTTTGCTACAGGAACACCAGCACGTTGAGCGAGGATCTTAGTCATTTCCTTATCCATCGTTACAGCTGCTGCTAAAACATCGTCTCCAACAAATGGCTTATCTAAAACTCTAAATAGTCCTTGTAAACAGCCATCTTCACCTAAGTTTCCGTGTACAATTGGGAAAAATACGTCAATTTCAGGACGATCTTTTAATTCAATAATGTTAGAAATATTAGCTACTTTATGAGGATTAGCCACTTCCATTTTAGGATTATCCAATACTTTGCGAGAATCTGCATCATCAGCTAAGTATCCATCGTTAGTAATCCACATTGGATAAACATCAAATTTATTAGTATCAATTTCTTCATAAATGTTGTGGGCAGACATGATAGAAACTTCATATTCTGAAGAATTTCCACCGAAGATCAAACCTACCTTAATTTTGTCAGTCATATTTTTATCTCCTTTTTGTCCTCGAAACCTTATTATAAACAATCGTGACGCTATAATGCATCAATTTCGAAAAAAAGTCTAAAAAGAATGCAATTTTTTTATAATTACGTTATATATATTACTATCATGCTACTATATGATTCGTTAATAAGGAGTAAATATGACTTTTACTAAAAAAGCGGCCATTTTTTTAGCAACTATTGTGTTAAGTACAACTACTTCTACCGTTATAGCTACTAACACACAGGCTGCAACATTTACTAAAGATGAAATTCAAGAAGTTCATCAAATTCAAAATCAATATAAAAATTTACCTAAGGAAAGTTTTAATGCAGGTAATCTCTATGCCAGCACTCCTCATCTCACGGCTCCCTTTTCACCCGGCTCTGTTACAAATTCTTATATTAATTCTCAATTAGATTACATTAATTTTTATCGAGCTTTATTTGACTTACCAAGTATTTCAACAAATAAAACCGATAATGATAACGCTCAAATCACGGCAAGCGTTATGGCTGCAGTCCAGGCTAACCCATTTACTAACCAACATGGTCTCCCTAGTGAAACTAGACCAGATTATATTAGTGATACATATTGGACAATTGCCAAAAACGTCTCTGCAAGTTCAAACCTTAACTTTAACGTAAGTAATCAATCCGCTGGGGACGTAATCACAGATTTATTAACTGATACCTATAATCTTGATGGTTCAGACACGGGACACCGCGCATGGCTTTTATCTAGTCGACTTACAACTACAGGTATTGGCGCGGCTTATGGTGAAAATAATTATCGCTATTCTGTTCAACAAGTAGCTTATCCAAGTGATGGCTACAAAGCAGCTGCAAAAAGTACAGTTGCTTATCCAAATAGTGGTGTTTTTCCAATCGAATTACTTCAGGGAAATAATATCGCCTGGTCACTCTACTTATCGGACAAAACCATTTCTGGTACTCCCAAAATTACAATTACTGATCTTGATACCGGTCAAACAAGTCAAGCAACAAAAGTTAATAACTTTAGTAACAAAGGATACGGTTATTTCGACACTATTCTGACCTATTTTCCTGGAAATATTAAGTTAGTCTCAGGACATGAATATAACGTAAATATTTCTAATGTCTATCAGTACAGCTTTAAGCTTTTTAATCAAGTAGCGGCCAATCAACCAAAATTAGAAGTTTCGGAAGATAGCACTAAGACTAAAAACAAGGTTAAAAATTCATCTACTATCTCATCCTCTCAAAATATTAAAGAGGCTACTGATGAAACAACCCGCAATATCTTAAAACAAGCTGATGATCCTTCTTCAAATACAACTATTAAATCTGCTCTTTTACTTCAGGCAGAAGAGTTACGTGATTCTTTAAATAAAAATCGTCGCATGAACCCGATAATTTTTGGTCGTTCTTATCAAGACGGTTACTCTTACTACAATTTAGGTGAAGATCAATGGTTCCATAACTTCTATGTTTACGGTAATCCAGACCTAACTGCCGGCGTAGTAAATATTGATAATAGTTCTCTCGATACTCATATTTACACTAGCCCTTATCCTAGTTTACAAAAACTAACTTCTAATCACGTTACCCCTGGAAAAAGCTATGCTTACGGTCAATCTATTACAACCAACCATACAACTTGGTATTATCTTGGTAAAAAGCAATGGATTCGGCAATTTAATTAATAAACTAATACTTTAAAAGAGCTTATAAAGTAACTAATTTGTAATTTAAGAATATTCTTTTTGTACAATCCAAACATATTATATTATTTAAGAATAATTAATGGTTTCAACTTGATTTAAAGCTTAATTACTGTAAAAATAAGTATTGAGAAATGGTTGAGGACCCTTACAAGAGCCAGTATGGCTGTTGCATATTACAATTATTTTATACCCTAACTACTTTACACTTACTTGAATACAATTAAGATCATCCAATCCGGCGCCATTTCCCAGAAAAAGGTCTCAGGTTTTAACCTGAGACCTTTTTTGTGTGCTTATTAAAGTTTTATTCAGCGCTAGTAATTTGCCAAGTAATAGTACTAATTACAAATAAAACTACACCCACAATTACTAATTCCAAGAAAATGCCACTAGCTATTTCTAAAAAATAACCAATATTTAAAATAAAGCCTTCAACATCAAAAATTGTTGGAATAAATGCTAGTAATCCAAAGATCACAATCATACAAATTGCTGCTCTCATCCCTCCAGCAGCAACCATATGAATTAAACGTCTAGTTGAAACAATTTCTTGTAATCTTTTAATTTGCTGATAACCTAGGATACCTACAAAAATAATTATCAAAATGCTCAAAACTAACAACACTATTTCAACGTTTGCCATTAAGGTGGCATTTGCTAAGCCAAAACTAGTGATAATTGCATAAAGACCGCTATTTTTATTCTTCCTGAGCTTTTCCTGTACTGATTTTGCTTCCATAGAAGAATTATCATCTATCTTTGTCAATATAATTTTTCTAATTTGACCAGCTAAACTAGAATTTTCAGCTCTAAATAAGTGAATGCCCAAGGTATAATCAATCATCGCATCTGCAATTGGTCTTGTTTGTTCAACGGTAAGAAGATTATTAGTGCTATTATTACTACTTCTATCAGCACCAATTGCCGCAGCGAAATTATCAAACTTCTGATTAATATATCGTTCAGCTACTACTCCGTTGCTTTCCTTTGCAATTTGACTCTTCATAAAAATTGGATTCATAAAAGTTACTAAGCCAAAAAATAAGACCACAATTGTAAAGATTGCAATTCCAAAGGATCTTTTATCATGCACAGTTTGAGCTTGATCAATTCTACGTAACTCACTGCGTGTGCGTACTGCCATTTCCTAGACCTTCCTTAAAAATTAATTGTCAAACATCTCATTGATTGTTTGGGTCAAAGTAGCTAGTTCATATTTTTGTAAAGCAGATTTTGCCTCATCAATTGTTTGATCTATCTTAGACTCATCCATTGATAGAAATGTTGACATAAAAGTTTTTACCATTATATCAGAAATTTGATCTGCATCTAAATCCAATTCAGCACGTTTTATGTATAAACTTCCGCCAGCTGTGACAATAAAGTTTAAGCCAATCTGAACCTGACGGTCACTTCCAAGATCATGCTTAACTCCTTCATTTCTAAGCCAATCGTCAAGAATTTGACTCCAGCGATCTAAGGAATCACTATCACTTAAAATGCTTTTAACTACACGCTCTACTCCTTCATCTTGAATACCTTGTTCTAAAATTAAA
>DBFNNF010000333.1:0-1327 GCA_048407585.1 Lactobacillus johnsonii
ACTAAAATTTAATATATTTTATTCAACTCTAGCGATTTCATCATGAACTTTAATATTATGGGAACCTAAACTTGGCTCTTGACCATGAAGATTAAATTTAACATTAACTCCTGGTCTAAACAAAAGAACATGAGTTGAGCCACCAAAATGGAAAATACCAAGTTGATCACCTTTATTAATATGTTGACCAACTTTAACAGTGATTTCGTTGCCCGAAACTTCTGCCATACCTACGGCTACAAAGCACATTAAGCCAATCTTAGGGTTGTCTGCTTTAATGAAAATGACTGCACGTGATGCAGTTTCGGTAATGTAAGCTTGAGAATCATTAGGAGCAGCTGGATCAGGGCCATTAGGATTTTCAAATCCTTGTGGCAAAGTTTCAGAGTAGTAAGAACCATATAAGTTATAAGCTTTAACTACTGTTCCGCTAACTGGACTGTTCCATCTGTGATAACTCAATGCACTAAGGAAGGCCTGGTAAAGTGTACCACCAACAAATTCTGATGTTAATGGATCATTATGGAGTAGATCAATTAATGAATATGGTTGTCCTTTAATCCAGAATTTAGCCTTTAAAGGTAGGTTATGGGCGATTCGATATGGTGCTGATTCACAAGCATTAGCAATTGAATCAGGGTCATCGGCATTAACAACTGGACGAACACCTGGATTAAATGTTCTGGTAAAGAAGTGATCCCAGGAAGTAAAACCATATTGTTGATCAATATTATCATTAGGACAAGCAAAAATATCATGGAAGTTTTTACCATAAGCTGCGTCACACATGCTCTTTAAAGCTTCATCTCCAAGCCAACCTTCTTGGGAACGATTGAGCACATAAGTAGAATCAGGTGATTGTAAGAATTTGCCCCAATAATCTAAAATATCACGGAGTTTTTGATTAACGCGTGGATCCATAAAAGCTACATAGCCAGCTTTTGTTGCCATTGGATAATCTAGAATAGCATTAATTGGAAAACCAACTAATCCAGTAGCATTAAATTCTGGAGCACGGTGCATCACCCGATTAATAACGCGAAGCATTTGATGATAGTTGTGAACAGCAGGAGTATTCATTGGAGTTTTAACATATTTTACTGGAACCTCTTCAAACATCATATGGAATAAATTCCAAAGATAGCGGTCAGATTCAATTAAATCTTTTAGAGCTTGAACAGGTGGTAAAAGAGTTTGGTCTTGTTCAGCTTCGGCTTCTTTCAATACTTTCTTCAACCAAGTATTGTAAAATTCTTGGTCACTAGGTAACCATTGTCCAACGTTAAATTTTACATCTTTTTTCATTTTTAACACTCTTTTTAATATT
>DBFNNF010000334.1:0-7267 GCA_048407585.1 Lactobacillus johnsonii
AATAATTAATAAATAAGTGTAAAAAGACTAAAAAAATCATCGAATTTATGTTAGAATTTCATCATTGACGATTTTAATAAAGAGGAATTAAAGAATGAATAACGATATCGAAAGTGTATTGTATACTCAAAATGATTTAAACAATCGTATGGATGAAATGGCTGCTGAATTAAATAAAAAATATAAAAATGAAGAGCCAATTATTGTTCCAGTCTTAAATGGAGCAATGATTTTTGCTAGTGATATGATTAAGAGATTAAGTTTTAAGCTAACTATTGATCCTATTAAGGCATCTAGTTATGAAGGAAGCCACTCAACAGGAAAAGTAAAGATTACGCAAGATATTAAGTCAGATGTAAAGAATCGTCCAGTAATTTTTATGGAAGATATTATTGATACGGGACGTACTTTGCAGGCACTTAGTGAAATAATGAAAGAACGTGGGGCTAAAAGTGTAGAAGTTGTATCTATGCTTGATAAGCCTGAAACGCGTGTCGTGGATTTTCATGCAGATTATTATGGATTTAAGGCTCCTGATGAGTTTTTAGTTGGTTATGGCTTAGATTATAATGGCTTGTATAGAAACTTGCCTTATGTCGGAATTTTAAAGCATGAAGTTTATGCTAGTTAAAGGGATAAATAATGCGCGTTAATGTATTACAACATACTCCAAACGAGGGGCCCGGAGCAATTAAAACCTGGGCAGATAGTCATCATCATGAACTATATGTGTATCACCCTGAAACTTTTGGTAAATTGCCAACTGCTAATGAAACAGATCTACTCGTAATTTTAGGTGGTCCCATGAGTCCAAATGATAATCTAGAGTGGATTAAGCAAGAGAGAGTTCTAATTAAAAGAATGCTTGATGCCGGTAAGCCGATGGTTGGGGCTTGTCTTGGTGCCCAGCAAATCGCGATGACTATGGGAGCTAAAATTTCAGATGCTCCTCATAAGGAAGTAGGCTGGGCGCCAGTTTACTTAAAAGATACAACAATACCGGATATTCCTAAAGAATTAACAGCCCTTCATTGGCACCAACAAATGTTTGAAATTCCTGTAGGTGCAAAACTTTTATTTTCAAGTGACTTAGTAGAGAATCAGGGCTTTTTATTAGGAGATAATGTTATTGGCTTACAGTTTCATTTTGAACCTGAAGAAGATAACGTTCGAGAAATTGCTATTAATGATAGTGAGTATCCACTTGAAAATAATGATCTAAATCAGACTGCTGAAGAAATTATTGCTCATGGTGTACCCCAAGAGAATGAAGAGGTAATGTTTAAATTACTAGATTTTATTACTAAAAATTGAGTGTAAATTTTGGACTACTAATAAAAAGTAAGTTATTATAAAGCTGTAAGTTTTTTCGAGGAGGAAAAATTATGGCTAAAATATTTATTTTTGGTGGTTCCGGAAGAGTAGCTACAGACTTAATTAAAGATTTAGTAGCTGATGGTAATACAGTGACAGCGGCTGCCCGTCATCCAGAAAATATTATTAAACTTGATGGTGTAACAGCTGATAAACTAGATTTACATGCTGATGTAGATGATATTACTAGACAAGTAAAAGGTTTTGATGCTATTTACTTTACTGCTGGTTCTCGTGGTAAGGATCTTATCCAAACGGATGCTATGGGAGCAATTAAAACTATGATGGCTGCTGAAAAAGCAAGTGTTAAACGCTATATTATGCTTAGCTCAATGCTTAGCTTAGATGTGGATTCATGGAAGAAGATTCCTGGCCTTGAAGACTATTTAGCTGCTAAATTCTTTGCAGATACCTATTTAATGGATTCAACTAATCTTGAATATACGATTTTGCAGCCTACTAACCTTACTGAAGAAGCCGGAACAGGCAAAATCAAACTTGATGCTGGACCAAGGGACTCCAATCCAATACCTGACGTTGCTAAAACATTGGCTGAAATTCTAAAATATCCAAATACTATTGATAAGGTTATTCCAATGAGTAGTGGGAACACTCCAATTGATCAAGCCTTGAAAGAAATTTAACTATAAGAAAAAGCTCCATTGTGGAGCTTTTTCTTATAGTGTTAAATAATTAATTTTTAGAATTTAAATACTTTAGAAATTTCTTCTAAGTATTTTTGATCTAACTCATCGAAGTTAGCTAATTTAGTTGAATCAAAATCAAAAACTCCCCATAAATCGCCGTTTGTTTTAAAGATAGGGACAACAATTTCAGAATTTGATTCACTATCGCAGGCAATATGTCCAGCAAACTCATGCACATTTTTTACAATTTGAGTTTGCTTTTCTTTTGCGGCTGTTCCGCATACCCCTTTGCCAATTTGAATATGAACACAAGCTGGTTTTCCTTGGAAAGGGCCAAGAATCAATTCTTGGTTATCATAACGATATACGCCGGCAAAGTTAACATTATTAAGTGAATTAAATAATAAAGCTGAAATATTTGCTGTATTTGCAATCCAATCTTTTTCTCCCTCAACTAGGGCTTGGGCTTGTTTTAATAATAGTCGATAATTGTCTTCTGTCGTGGCAGCCATAATTGAATACCTTCTTTCTCTTAAATTGTTCTAATTCTATCATTAATTTAGTAAATTAAGGATTTTAAGCCAATTTTTTTCAGAAGAAATTTGTGTATCAACATAACTATATAGGCAGTAATAAAAATAAGTGGAGCTAAAGAAATTGGTAATAAAAAAATTAACAAGATAGCTGTGAGGAGTGGCTTTTCTAAAATAATAGTGATGCTAGCAACTACTGCTAACGATACAGTAATTGCTGGTTGAATAGGGAGGAATTGAGCAATTGCGGCTCCAACAGCGACACTAGCAAAAATTGCTGGAAAAATTTTACCTCCGCGCCATCCCATTGCAAATCCAGCATGGGTAGAAATTGTTTTTATTAGAGCAATTAATAGCAAGAATAAGGGTGAGTAGGAAAGAGCAGTTTTAGAAAATGGAACAATGTGAAATTCGCCTGAAAAAAGTGCGTAATCAGTTACTAAAGTTAAAAAACTTAGGACTATACCCCATAATGTTGCTTTTAAAAGTGCTGGTAATGCCCAAATTTCTACTTTAGTAAATATTTTTTCTAAATATAAGAAGAAATATGCAAAAATTATTCCACCTATAACAGGAATTAAACTATACCATAGGATAGTCCATGACCAGTGAATTGGACGTTCATGAATTCCGAATGCCCCTTCTTCAGGAAAAAGTTTAAAGATTAAAATTGTTCCAATTAATCCAATTAAAATATTAAAGGTGATAAACCACTTTTTATGATTTTTAGATCTAAAAAGATCACTAAATTTTGGGGATTTCAGTAGCATATCTTTATCAATGCCTATTTGCCAAAAATGGACCCAGCTTTGAGAATGAGTAGATATTAGTCTGATTTTATCTCCGAGCCAGTTTATCATCCCAGAAGTAAGAACAGTAGTAGAAGCTTCTGGCCCAATACTTCCACCAGCTCCTAATGATAAAAGCCCTAAAGTAAAAGATTTCCACCAAGAATGATAATCGAGTTTTCCATTTTTCCGAACATCATGTAATACTTCTTCAATCGTTAAAGGATAGGAACCTAATTTCTTTACTAAGAAACCAATAATTATTCCAAATGGTATACAAATAAGAAAGGGATAAGCAGGCCGCAAAGAAAAATTATTATGATGATTAAAGTAACCCCATATAAAGTCAACAATATAGTTAACTAGATTTAGATATAAAGCAGTTAAGATACCGATAATGAAACTCCATATGCCACTAAAAATTAGAATATTTATGCTTTTTTTAGCCATTATTTTCTATCAATTCCTTTATACAATTTAGATTTATGATAGCAGTGTACTTTATTTGTTGTCTTGGTTCAAATCGCTCATAATAAATTTGAGAGCAGAATAATAAAGAAAGGATTGGTCCAGTTATGATTGGAAGAGAGACTCAAATACGCCTAGTAAATAAATTAGAAAATATTCACCATGTTGTAGTTCAAGCTTCCGCAATTGATGGAAGTAACGTCTTTGCCTTGCAGCTTCTTCATAAACAAAGCGACGTTGTTATTTATCAAACTCCAAATGATAGTGAAACTGTTACATTTGATGAAGACCATCCTATTTTATACTTAAAGGGCCCAAATTCAGCTGGAACTGCTGGTGGACATACACAGACCTGGATACAAAGTGGAGAAAATAGTAAGTGGTTTGTTGGCACTAAACCAAAAAGACATGGAAATACATATTGGACCACACAAATTGCAAGAGTAACAGTGCCGGGATATCAAACACAGGTATTTACTAATAATACTGATTTACCACGGCTTTCTTATCTTAACCGAGCAGGAGCTGGTTATGGAGATGGGAGTACAGTTTATCCAGGAAAAGATTTAGTAAGAGTAGAAGCTACTGTTTCACCAAATGGTCATTATTTCTTGATTGCAAGTATTGATATAAATCATACGGGCTATTTTGCGCTTTATGACCTTAACGAAGTAAATAACAAATTAGATGCGGCAGAAGAAAAAGCTGAAGATATTAATATTGAAAACTTAACATGCTTAGGAGCATTTAAGGTTCCTCATTTTAATGATCAAAAGATTGTCTCTATTCAGGGATACGGAATAGATGATAATAAGGACATTTATATTTCAAGTCAGCCAAGTCCACATACAACTTTTTTGGGCTTTCCAAGACAGGGAAAGCCGCGTGAAATTGTTAAAATTCCGTGGGGGATGACTAATCCAGATAAGTGGTCTGCAGTTAATTTAGATAATAGCTTAAAACTTGATGCTTTAGATTTTTGTACTGAATTTGAGGGAATTCAAGTAACTAGTGACTGTCTTTACTTAACAGTAGCTTATCACCAGCGCAACAGCGACTTAACAACTCTAATGAATCGTATCTACCAAGTTGAAAAATTTTAGAATGAAAAATAGACAGACTTTTATGTCTGTCTATTTTGCTATAATTGATAAAAATGAGGTGTGAGAAATGGAAAAAATGCGTTGTAGTTGGGGAAATAGTAAGAATCCGCGCTATAAAAAATACCATGATGAAGAGTGGGGTAAGTTGAATCTAGATGCCACTTACTTATATGAAATGCTTGTATTAGAAAGTTTTCAATCGGGATTATCCTGGGAAACAATTTTAAATAAACGTGAAAATTTTCGAAAGGCATTTGCAAATTTTAACTATCATAAAGTAGCCAAATTTAATGAAGTTGATTTTGAAAGATTGATGCAAGACAAAGGAATTATCCGTAATCGACTAAAGATTAATGCTGCAATTAATAATGCGAAAGTTTTAGTTAAACTAGAAAATAGCAATCAAACTTTCAAACAAATTCTAACTAAGTTTATCCCTGAACCAATAAATCACCATCCTAAAAAAATGGAAGATGTTCCTGCTTCAAATGAATTATCTAACCAAATTTCAAAAGAAATGAAAAATCTCGGATTTAAATTTGTTGGTCCAATAACAATATATTCATTTTTACAGGCAGTTGGATTAATAAATGATCATATAGAAAATTGTAGTTTTAAGAATGGAGAACTGTAATGCCTTTACTACTACCGACAAAACAAGTAGTGATTATGTTTATTTTAATGTTTGTTGGATGGATCTGCTATCAGGTGAAATTTCTCCATGAACAAACAGTAAAAGATTTAACTAAAATCCTTCTTTACGTGGTATCGCCATGCTTAATTATTAATTCTTTTCGCCAAACTTTTTCAGTTACTAGATTAGTACAATTTAGTTTGATTTTTTTACTAGTACTAGTTTTATTTGTATTTAAAATTATTGTAAGCTCGATTCTCTTTAACAAAAGAACAATTAGAGACGAGCAAAAAAGAACAATTCTGCGATATGCGGGAACTTACACTAATGCAGGTTTTATGGGAATACCTTTAGTACAGGCGCTTTTAGGAAATAATGGTGTATTTTTCGCAGTACCATATTTGATTATTTATAACATCTTTATGTGGACGCATGGTATTAGAATGTTTACTAGAAAGAAGCAGTCATTTAAAGAGAGTGTTCGTCAAGCTATCGTTAATCCTAATATTATTGCAGCGATTGTAGGAATGATATTGTTTGTAATTCAAATTAAATTACCTGATATAGTTTCTGATCCTATGAATTATATTGCTAATTTGAATACTCCGCTAAGTATGATTGTTATTGGTACAAATCTTGGAGCTATTAATTTAAAAGAAGACTGGCATGATAAATTAGTTTGGAGTGGGGTATTAGTTAGAAACCTGTTTTTCCCATTAATAATTTTAGGCTTCTTACTAATTTTGCCACTTCCATCAATTGCTAAAATGACAACTTTAATTATGGCAGCTTGTCCAGTAGCAGGCGTAGTAGTGCTTTTTAGCTTAATCAGTAATTTTGAAGTAAAATTTCCTACTAAATTAATGTGTTTATCTACTTTAGTAGCCATTATTACCATTCCAGTCATAATTAGTTTTGCTAATTTAATGGGAATATAGAGGAAAAACGGAAAAATGAAAGAAATGAAGAATAACTACTTAGCAATCAATAAAACTGGTGTATCAATTAAGTGGCTCACAATAGCATCACTGGTCTATTTGCTAATCTATACTGAAGCTGGTCAGATAGTAACAGCATTTTCTGAACTTTGGGCCCCAATATTATATTTAGTGATTGTTTGCTTTTTAGCAGTGGGAGCAAAAATATTTTATAAAACAGATCGTGTTTTTATTAAGTTACCTAAAGAGGGTAAAGTCAAGATCTTAACCATTATTTTTTGTATTATGTTAATAGCTTTATACTTTTTAATGAATCTGATTGCAAGCTGGGTACAAGTCTTTAATTTAATGCCTGAAATGATGTGGTCTTCTATTTGTGTTGCTTTAGCCGCTGGAATTGGAGAGGAATTTCTTTGTCGTGTAACTTTGTTTAATTTATTTACCAAGATTTTTGAAAATAAACAGTACGTTTTGCTTTGGTCGAGCATTTTTTCTTCAGTTTTATTTGGACTATTCCATTTGCTTAACTTAGGACATGGGGCACAGCTAGATGCAACATTCCAACAAGTTTATTATGCAACTGCTATCGGGTTAGCCTTCTCCTATCTGCATATTTTTACTAATCGAATCTGGCCATGTATTCTAATGCATTTTTTGTTAGATTTACAACCAAATATTGCAAATATGAATGCTGAAGCTTCACCGTGGGGCCCGATATTAATTATTTTTGGAATTGTAATAATTGTTTCAATAATTTGTATTTATGCTTTTAATAAAAGAGT
>DBFNNF010000335.1:0-3556 GCA_048407585.1 Lactobacillus johnsonii
AATTTAATCCAAAAACTGGTAAGTAAGATTTTAATTTCTTATAATAAATAGTTGAGAAGTTAAATATTGGAGGTCAAAATATGGCAGAAGTAAAACGCTTTTATGAAACTTTTCATCCAGAACATTATGATATCTATTTAGATATTAGTCGTGAAAAGAAGAGATTTCATGGTAAGACTGTTGTAATCGGTGAAGCACAAGAAGAGTTAGTTAAACTAAATCAAAAGTACTTAAAGATTACCTCTGTTAGAGTAGATCAAAAGAAGGCTGACTTTAATTACAACGATAAAGATGAAGTAATTAATATTGAAGCTGGAAAAGTAGGTAAGATGAAAATTGAAGTTGACTTCGAAGGTAAGTTGACTGATACAATGATGGGAATTTATCCTTCTTACTACGAAGTTGATGGTGAAAAGAAGCAATTAATTGGTACACAATTTGAAACCACCTTTGCTCGCCAAGCCTTCCCATGTGTTGATGAACCAGAAGCAAAAGCTACTTTTGCACTTGCAATTAAGTTTGATGAAAAACCTGGTGAAAGTATTATTTCTAACCAACCAGAAGAGAAGTTTAAAGATGGTGTTCACTACTTTAAACCAACTCTACGTATGTCTAGTTATTTGGTTGCTTTTGTCTTTGGTGATATGCAAAGAAAATTAACTAAGACAAAGTCTGGTGTTGAAATTGGTGTTTTTGCTACGAGAGCTCACCAAGCAAAAGAATTAGATTTTGCCTTGGATATTGCTAAGCGTTCAATTGAATTCTTTGAAGATTTCTATGAAACTCCTTATCCATTAGAACATTCATACCAAGTAGCACTTCCTGACTTTTCAGCTGGTGCGATGGAAAACTGGGGTTGTGTAACTTATCGTGAAGCATACTTATTACTTGATCCTGACAATACTTCATTAGAAATGAAGCAATTAGTTGCTACAGTTATTGCCCATGAATTAGCTCACCAATGGTTTGGAGATTTAGTAACTATGAAGTGGTGGGACAATCTATGGCTTAACGAAAGTTTTGCTAATATGATGGAATATGTGGCTATTGATGCCTTAGAACCAAATTGGAAGATTTGGGAAATGTTCCAAACTTCAGAAGTTCCAGCAGCTCTCCAAAGGGATGCAACAGACGGTGTTCAATCTGTTCATGTTATGGTTAATGATCCAGCTGAAATTGATGCCTTATTTGACTCAGCTATTGTTTATGCAAAGGGATCAAGAATGTTAGTAATGGTTCGTGCCTTACTTGGAGATGAAGCTCTTCGTGAAGGCTTGAAGAACTACTTTGCTGCTCATAAATATGGCAATGCAACTGGGGATGACTTATGGAAGGCGCTTGGAGAAGCAAGTGGCTTAGACATTGGTGCTATTATGCATTCTTGGCTTGAACAACCAGGTTACCCAGTAGTAAGCGCAAAAGTTGAAGACGGTAAGTTAGTTTTAACTCAAAAACAATTCTTTATCGGTGAAGGTAAGGAAGTAGGACGTAAGTGGCAAATTCCACTAAATTCAAACTATGCTGCTGTTCCAAAGATTATGAAGGATGAAAAATTAGTTGTTGGTGACTATGCTGATTTAATTGCTGACAACGGTGTTCCATTCCGTTTAAATGTAGGCAACAATTCAGACTTCATTGTTAAATATGATAAGACTTTACTTGATGATATTTTGAACCACATTGATGAATTAGATGCAGTTGATAAATTGCAGTTACTACAAGACTTCAGATTATTAGCTGAAGGTGGTCACATGTCTTATGCAGACATTGTTCCACTTCTTCCTAAATTTGCAGATTCTACTTCACCAATTGTAAACAATGCTTTATACAGAATTATGACTACCTTACGTAATTTTGTAACTCCAGATTCTAAAGAAGAAAAGGACCTAAAGAAGCTTTATAATTTACTTTCTGAAAAACAAGTTAAGCGTCTAGGATTACTTCCAAAAGCTGGGGAATCTAATGATGATAACTTAACTAGACCATATGTTGTTGCAGCTTCCTTATATGCTGGTAATGATGAGACAATTAACGGTCTACACACTATTTATTCAGAAAATTCGGATAACTTAGAGGGTATTTCCGCCGATATTAGAAGTGCTGTTTTGGTTAACGAAGTTAAGAACTTTGGTAACATGACTTTATTTGATAAACTTCTTAAGAAGTATCAAGAAACTTCTGATGCAAGTTTGAAGCAAGACTTATGTGCTGGTATTACTTCAACTAAAATGCCTGAAATCATTGATGCAATTGTTGATGACTTTGAAAATTCTGAAATTATTAAGCCACAAGACTTACGTGCATGGTACCGTAATGTTTTAGCTAATCCATTTGGTCAAGAACAAGCTTGGAACTGGATTAGATTAGAATGGCCATGGCTTGAAGCAACTGTAGGTGGAGATATGGAATTTGCAACCTTTATTACTGTAACTGCAAATATTTTCCATACTGAAGAAAGATTAAACCAATTCAAAGACTTCTTTGAACCAAAGATCAATACTCCAGGCTTAACTCGTGAAATCAAGATGGATACTAAGGTAATTGAAACTAAGGTTAACTTAGTTAAGAAAGAACAGTCTGCTGTTAACGCTGCAATTGCTAAAGCTGTTGACTAAAATTTGAAAAATAAATAATTAAAAGATGCGCTTTCGGTTTTGAAAGCGCATTTTTGATATAATTGAAAGGATAGAGGTGAGAGGATTTGGTAAAAACAATATTTTTTGATGTGGACGGGACGTTAGTTTCTCATAAAACTGATAGCGTTCCAGAAAGTACTAGGAAGGCACTTAAGCTTTTACATGAAAATGGCTATAAATTAGTGCTAGCTACTGGCCGTGATATGAGTCAATTGAAAAAATTACCAGTCAAGGATTTGAAATTTGATGGTTATTTGACGATGAATGGTCAACTTTGTTTAGATGGAGATGGAAAAGAAATTTTTGGTAATCCAATTGATGAGAAGGATACTGAAAAAATGGTCCAATTAATCAAAGAAAAGACTGTTCCAATTACAACAATTGGTAAAGAGGGCCCATATATTAATTTTGTAACTGATGAGGTGGTAGCTGCTCAAAAAGCTGTTTCAAGTAAAGTTGCACCTATTGGTGAATATCACGGAGAAAAAGTCTATCAATTTATTGCATATGGAGATCGAGAAAAATTAAAGAATTTAGTGAATGATTTACCTAATTGTAAATTAAGTTGGTGGAATGAATATGCAGTAGATATCATCTCAAAAGACGGTGGTAAATTAGCTGGTATTGAAAAGTACCTAGAACTACAAGGTCAAACTTTAGCAGATGCAATGGCTTTTGGTGATGGAGAAAATGATTTAGAAATGTTAAAAGCTGTTAAAATTGGAGTTGCAATGGGGAATGGCGAAGAGCAAGTAAAACGCATTGCAGACTATGTAACTACTGATATTGACGCAGATGGTATCTTTAATGCATGCAAGCATTATAAGTTAATTTAGAGGAATAGGAATGGCAAATATCAGCTGCTATTCCTTATTTTTATATCCCTAAAGGTGGGATAGATAAAAAAATTTAAATTAAGT